>NZ_DEYR01000065.1:0-60479 GCF_002364635.1 Pseudomonas sp. UBA3153 | reverse complement strand
ATCGCCAACGACACCGAGTTCGGCCTGGGTGCCGGGCTGTGGACCCGCGACATCAACCGCGCCTACCGCATGGGCCGGGCGATCAAGGCCGGTCGCGTGTGGACCAACTGCTACCACCTGTACCCGGCGCACGCCGCGTTCGGTGGCTATAAGAAGTCCGGTGTCGGCCGCGAGACGCACAAGATGATGCTCGACCACTACCAGCAGACCAAGAACCTGCTGGTCAGCTACGACACCAACCCGCTGGGCTTCTTCTAAGCCGCACCGCGCTTTCCCTCAACGTGGCCCCGCCTATTCCGGGGACGGAGCTGCGCATGACAAGAATGCCCCGGAGGAGAAACCTCGCATGAATGTACCTGTCGATCCCATCACCCTGCAGACACCCACCCGCGAGTTGGCCGCCTGGATCGAAACACTGGCCGCGCGCCTGGCCGCACGCGACATCGACGGTGCGCTGGAGCTGTTCGCCGACGATTGCCACTGGCGCGACCTCGTGCTGTTCTCCTGGAACCTCGTGACCCTGGAGGGCAAGGCCGCGATTCGCGAAATGCTCGAGGAATGCCTGGCGCGCACCGCGCCGGACCACTGGCGCCTCGAAGGCGAAGCGAGCCAGGCCGATGGCGTGCTGGAAGGCTGGATATCGCTGGAAACCGAGGTAGCGCGCGGCAAGGGCTATGTGCGTCTGAAGGACGGTCGCTGCTGGACGCTGCTCACCGCAATGCGCGAACTGAAGGGTTTCGAGGAGCCGAGCGGGCGCCGCCGGCCGCTCGGCGCGCAGCACGGTCATGGCCATGCCGATGGCCGCAACTGGGCGGAACGGCGACGCGACGAGGAGGCCAGTCTGGGAATCACCGAGCAGCCGTATTGCCTGATCATCGGCGGCGGCCAGGGCGGGCTCGGCCTGGCCGCGCGCCTCAAGCGTCTGGGTGTGCCAACGCTGATCGTCGACAAGGCCGAGCGCCCCGGCGATCAGTGGCGCGGGCGTTACAAGTCGCTATGCCTGCACGACCCGGTCTGGTACGACCATCTGCCGTATCTGCCGTTTCCCGAGCATTGGCCCGTGTTCACGCCAAAGGACCAGATCGGCGACTGGCTGGAGATGTACAGCAAGGTCATGGAGCTCAACTACTGGACGAAAACCGAGTGCGTGAAGGCGAGTTACGACGAAGACGTCGGCCGCTGGACGGTGGAGGTGTGCCGTGACGGGACGCCCATCACCCTGCAGCCGACCCAGCTGATCCTGGCCACCGGGATGTCCGGCGTGCCGAACATCCCGCGGTATCCAGGCGCCGAGCGTTTCGCGGGGCAGCAGCACCATTCCAGCCGGCATCCGGGGGGCGATGCCTGGCGAGGCAAGAAGGCCGTGGTGATCGGCGCCAACAACTCGGCACACGACATTTGCGCAGACCTGGTAGAGAACGGCGCCGAAGTGACCATGGTGCAGCGCTCCTCGACGCACATCGTGCGCTCGGAATCGCTGATGGAGTTGGTGTTCGGGCCGCTGTATTCGGAGGACGCGCTGGAGCAGGGCCTGACCATCGACAAGGCCGACATGCTGTTCGCTTCCATCCCGTACAAGGTGATGCCGGAGTTTCACCGCAAGGTCTTCGACCAGGTGCGCGAGCGCGACAAGGCGTTCTACGAGCGCCTGGCCGCTGCCGGTTTCATGCTCGACTTCGGCGACGACGACTCCGGGCTGTTCATGAAGTACGTCCGCCGTGGCTCGGGCTACTACATCGACGTGGGCGCCTGCGAACTGATCGCCAATGGAACCATCAAGCTGAAGAGCGCGCCGGGCCTGGGTGTAGAACGTATCGAGGAGGATGCCGTGCTGCTCAACGACGGCACGCGCCTGCCGGCGGACCTGATCGTCTACGCCACCGGCTACGGCTCGATGAACGGCTGGGCCGCACAGCTGATTTCCCAGGAAGTTGCCGACCGGGTCGGGCGCTGCTGGGGCCTGGGCTCGGGCACCGGCAAGGACCCCGGCCCCTACGAGGGTGAACTACGCAACATGTGGAAGCCAACCCGGCAGGACAACCTCTGGTTCCACGGTGGCAACCTGCACCAGTCACGCCACTATTCCCTGTACCTCGCCCTGCAACTCAAGGCGCGTTACGAGGGGCTGGATACCGAGGTGTTCAAGCGCGCGGAGGTCCATCACCTGGGATGAGTCGCGTTGCCGATATGCAGAGGGCCGCATTTGCGGCCCTTTTTATCGATTGCAGATTGCAGAAACGAAAAGAGCCGCTGATGCGGCTCTTTCTTTGGCTTCCAGGTCAGAGTCCGGCGCCCTGGACCAGCTCCAGCAGCGGCTGCGGATAAACGCCGAGGACGAATGCCAATGCCGCGATCAGCACCAGCATGATGCCGCCGGCGCGCTGGCCCCAGTTGAAGGGCGCATCGTGGCGACGCAGGTTCGGCTGGATCATGAACAGCGTGACCATCACCCGCAGGTAGTAATAGACGCCGATGCCGCTGCCGATGACCAGCGCTGCCAGTTGCCACCAGAGCTTGGCTTCGACACCCACGGCGATGACGTAGAACTTGCCGATGAAACCCGCCGTGAGCGGGATACCCGCCAGCGACAGCATCATCACGGTCATCACCGCGGTCAGGTACGGGCGGCGCCAGAACAGGCCGCGGTATTCGTACAGGGCGTCGGCATCGCGACCCTGGAACGGGCTCGACATCAGCGTGATCACTCCGAAAGCGCCGATGCTGGTGACGGTGTAGGTCGCCAGGTACACGCCGATGGCTTCGACGGCGACGCCCTTGCTGGCAATCAGCGCCACCAGCAGATAGCCGAAGTGGGCGATGGACGAGTAGCCGAGCAGGCGCTTGAGGTTCGATTGCAGCAGTGCCAGGAGGTTGCCGATGAGGATCGAGGCGATGGCGATCATCGTCAGTCCGTCGTTCAGCCAGCCGCCCGCGGTTGCCGGAGATATCTGGTAGAGGCGCAGCAGCACGGCGAACACCGCGACCTTGCTGGCGGTCGCCAGATAGGCCGCGACCGGGGCAGGGGCGCCTTCATAGACGTCCGGCGTCCACAGGTGGAACGGGACCAGCGACAGCTTGAAGGCCAGCCCGATGAGCATCATGCCGACGCCGATCTGCACCAACGGAAGCTGCGCAGCGCCTGCGGCCAACGACTGGCCGATGCCCTGGAAGCTCAGGCTGCCGGATTGCGCGTATAGCAGCGCCATGCCGAACAGCAGGAACGCCGAGCCAGCGGCCGACAGCACCATGTACTTGATGCCGGCTTCCAGCGAACGCTTGTTGAAGAAGGCGTAGGCGACCATGCCGTAGACCGGCACCGAGAGCAGCTCCAGACCGATGAACAGTCCGGCGAGGTGCTGCGTACTGACCAATACCAGGCCGCCAGCGGCGGACAACAGCATCAGCAGGTACAGCTCCTCACGGTTGCCCGGATAGCCGGGGCCGGTCTTCTCGCCGAGATAGGCATGCGCGAGCGTCGTGCAGGCCAGCGCGGAGATCAGGATCAGGGCCATGTAGAAGCAGGCGAACGCGTCGACCTGAATCAGCCCGGTGACCTGCAGCGGCGCCACGCGCAGTGCCGGGATGATCGACAGCAGCGCGAGGTTGAGGCCGACCACCGACAGTACGAAGGTCAGGCTGTGATTGCGCTTCCAGGCAATGCCCAGCATCACCACGACGATGGTGGCGCAAGTCACCAACAGCGGTAGCAGGGCGATGAAGTGTTGCGAAGTGAGTTCCAAGGCGTGACTTTCCATAACGGCTACCGGGCCAAGACGAGTTGGGAAAGGGCGGCACCCAGCCATTGCTGGACGCCCTGCATGCTGGCGGACGAGACGTCCAGCACCGGTTGCGGGTAAACGCCGAGCAGGATCAGCAGTACGGCCAGGCTGAGCACCATGCCCATTTCACGGCCGTTCATGCCGGCCAGCACGCTGTCGGCCCTGGCCGGCCCGAAGTAGGCGCGGTGGATCATGATCAGCGAATAGACCGAGGCGAACACCAGGCCGAACGTGGCGATGACCACGATGATCGGCTGGCTGGCGAAGGCGCCGACCAGGATCAGGAACTCACCGACGAAGTTGCCTGTTCCCGGAAGCCCCAGCGATGCCGAGGCGAAGAACAGGCTCAGCGCCGGCAGGTACGGGACCCTGGCCCAGAGCCCGCCCATCTGGCGCATGTCGCGGGTATGCAGGCGCTCGTAGAGCTGGCCGCAGAGGATGAACAGCGCCGCCGCGGAAAGACCGTGGGCGAGCATCTGCACGACCACACCCTGCAGCGCTTGCTGGCTGCCGGAGTAGATGCCGATCAGCACGAAGCCCATGTGCGACACGCTGGAATAGGCGACGAGGCGTTTGATGTCGGTCTGCGCGAACGACAGGATGGCACCGTAGAAGATGCCGATCAGGCCCAGGGTCATCGCGATCGGCGCGAACTCGGCCGAGGCGTTGGGGAACAGCGGCAGGGCGAAGCGCAGCAGGCCATAGGCCGCGGTCTTCAACAGAATGCCGGCGAGGTCGACGGAGCCCGCCGTGGGTGCCTGGGCGTGGGCGTCAGGCAGCCAGGAGTGCAGCGGTACGACGGGCAGCTTCACCGCGAAAGCGATGAAGAACCCGAGCATCAGGATGTACTCGGTGCCCGGCGCCAGGTCAGCCTTGAGCAACTGGCTGTAGTCGAAGGTAATCACGCCGGTGTTGTCGTAGTTGACCAGCACCAGGCCAAGGATCGCCACCAGCATGATCAGGCCGCTGGCCTGGGTGAAGATGAAGAACTTGGTCGCCGCGTTGATCCGCGACATCTTCCCGTCGCTGGCGCTATGACCCCAGAGCGCGATGAGGAAATACATCGGCACCAGCATCATTTCCCAGAAGAAGAAGAACAGGAACAGGTCGAGCGCGAGGAACACGCCGACCACGCCGCCGAGAATCCACATCAGGTTCAGGTGGAAGAAGCCGACATGGCGCTGGATCTCGTTCCACGAGCAGAGCACGGAAAGAATGCCCAGCAGGCCGGTGAGCAGGATCATCAGCAGCGACAGGCCGTCCAGCGCCAGGTGCAGGTTGATGCCGAAGCGCTGGATCCAGACGTGCTTGAACTCCATGGTCCAGGTCGGATCGGCGCCCGGGGCGGGAGCCAGCTGGAAGTTTCCGGTGTGCCACAGCCACAGGCTCAGGATGAGCTCCAGGGACATGGTGAGCATGGCGATCCAGCGCGGCAGCGTATTGCTGTAACGCTCGGCTACCAGACACAGGAAGCCGCCGATGAAGGGAATCAGGATTAGCCAAGGCAGAATCATGACGGGTTCGATTCCTTGCGCAATTTCAGAGCAGAACGACGCCGAGCAACAGCACGGCTCCGCCAACGATGGAGAGGGCATACCAGCGCAGCTGGCCGTTTTCGGTGCGGCTCATCAACCCGTTGCCACCCCGCGCCAGGCGCGGCACGAGGCCGATGCCCGAATCGATCGGGTCGCGCGCGAGCAGGCGGGACAGCAGGAGGTAGGGTTGCACGAAGAGCTTGTCGTAAAGCCAGTCGAAGCCCCAGGCGGCATACCACCAGGCGCCAAGGAAACGGCCGGGGGCGCTGGCGGCGATCACGCCGACCAGGCGGCGTTTGCCCAGGAACAGCAGTGCGGCGAGCAGGATACCGGCGATGGCGATGGCTCCGGAGGCGATCTCCAGACTGTGCTTGGCGTCGCCGCCGGCATGGCCGGCGCTTTCCGGAAGCACACCGGCCAGCGGCGGCGTGATCAACGCGCCGATGAAGGTGGACAGCACGATCAGCGTGCCCAGCGGCAGCCAGTGGGAAACGCCGTGGCCGGCGTGCGCCTGGGTCTTCGCTTCGCCATGGAAGGCGATGAAGATCAGCCGGAAAGTATAGATCGAGGTGAGGAAGGCGCCGGCCAGGCCTGCATAGAGCAGCCATTGATGGCCGCTGGCGAAGGCTTCCCAGAGAATCTCGTCCTTCGAGTAGAAGCCCGCGGTTACCAGCGGCAGGGCGGCCAGCGCCGAACCACCGACGATGAAGCTGGCATAGGCCAGCGGCAGCTTCTTCCACAGCCCGCCCATGTTGAAGATGTTCTGCTCGTGGTGGCAGGCAACGATCACCGCACCGGAGGCGAGGAACAGCAAGGCCTTGAAGAACGCGTGGGTCATCAGGTGGAAGATCGCCGCATCCCAGGCACCGACGCCCAGCGCGAGGAACATGTAGCCCAGCTGGCTCATGGTCGAGTAGGCGAGGATGCGCTTGATGTCGGTCTGAACCAGAGCGGCGAAACCGGCCAGCACCAGGGTCACTGCGCCGATGACACCGACCAGATGGAGAACTTCCGGTGCCAGCAGGAACAGGCCGTTGGTACGTGCGATGAGGTAGACGCCGGCGGTGACCATGGTCGCCGCGTGGATCAGTGCCGAAACCGGGGTCGGGCCAGCCATCGCATCGGCCAGCCAGGTCTGCAGCGGCAGCTGAGCGGACTTGCCGACCGCTCCCCCGAGCAGCGCCAGGGTCGCCATGACGATCCACGGATCACCGACGGAGAACTTCTGCGGCGCCAGCACCAACAGTTCCTGAATGTTCAGGGTGCCCAGCTGGATCACCAGAATGAACAGGCCGAAGGCGAGGAACACGTCACCGATGCGGGTGACGATGAACGCCTTGAGCGCCGCGTTGCCGTTCTTGCGTTCGCTGTAATAGAAGCCGATCAGCAGATAACTGCACAGCCCCACGCCTTCCCAGCCGAAGTAGAGGAACAGCAGGTTATCGCCGAGAACCAGGAACAGCATGCTGGCGATGAACAGGTTGGTGTAGGCGAAAAAGCGGGAATAGCCGTTCTCGCCGCGCATGTACCAGGACGCGAACAGGTGGATCAGGAAGCCGACGCCGGTCACCACGCCAAGCATGGTCACCGACAGGCCATCCAGATGCAGGGCGAAGTTCGGTGCGAAGCCGTCGACGCTCATCCACTGCCAGAGCAACTGGTTGAACGCGCCATCAGCGGGCGGGTTGGTGTGGAACTGCAGGATGACCCAGGCGCTAGTGAGCGCCGAGAGGCCGACGGAACCCACGCCGATCAGTGCCGACAGGTTCTCCGAGAAGCGACCGCGGGAGAACGACAGCAGCAGGAAGCCGACCAGCGGGAAGACGAAGGTGAGGAATAGTAGGTTCATCCGCGCATCTCGCTGGCAGCGTCGACATCGAGGGTATGGAAGCGGCGATAGAGCTGCAGCAGGATCGCCAGGCCAATGGAGGCTTCGGCGGCTGCCAGGGTGATCACCAGAATGAACATCACCTGGCCATCGGCCTGTTGCCAGCGGCTACCGGCGACGATGAACGCCAGAGCGGCGGCGTTCATCATGATTTCCAGGCTCATCAGCACGAACAGAATGTTGCGCCGCACCATCAGGCCGGTGAGACCGAGGCAGAACAGAATGCCGGCGACGGCCAGGCCGTGTTCGAGGGGAATGGCTTGCATGGCGTTACTCCTTCGCCTCCTGGCGGCCGAGGTGGTAGGCGGCGACCAGCGCGGCCAGCAGCAGCATCGAGGCCAGCTCCACCACCAGCAGGTAGGGACCGAACAGGCTGATACCGACGGCTTTCGCATCGACGGTGGCGAGCCCCAGCGGTGCATTGCTCGGCTGTTTGAACAGCGCCCAGAGCAGTTGCAGCAGCAGTACGCCGGCGAGCAGCGACGGGCCGACCCACATACCGGGTTTCAGCCAGACTCGCTCCTGGGCCTCACCCGCCGGGCCGAGGTTGAGCATCATCACCACGAAGACGAACAGCACCATGATGGCGCCGGCATAGACGATGATTTCCAGCGCGCCGGCGAACGGCGCGCCGAGGGCGAAGAAGCACAGCGCCACGGCGAGCAGCGACACCACCAGATACAGCAGCGCGTGCACCGGGTTGCTGTTGGTGATCACCCGCAGGGTCGCCACGACGGCGGCTCCCGCGGACAGGTAAAAAGCGAATTCCATGTTTAAAAACTCCTCGGCACGGCCGCCCACGGCGTCCGGCCAGACAGGCCTGCGGACGACATGAGGGAAGGGGACGCGATGACGGAAAGACGCTTCATGGCAGCAGGCCTTTCACGTTGATCGGCTCGGCTTCGTTCTGCGCGGCGCCTTTCGGCTTGCCGGCGATGGCCATCCCGGCGACACGGTAGAAGTTGTAGTCCGGGTACTTGCCGGGGCCGGAAATCAGCAGGTCTTCCTTTTCGTATACCAGGTCCTGGCGCTTGTACTCGCCCATCTCGAAATCGGGCGTGAGCTGGATCGCGGTGGTCGGGCAGGCCTCTTCGCACAGGCCACAGAAAATGCAGCGCGAGAAGTTGATGCGGAAGAATTCCGGATACCAGCGGCCGTCCTCGGCCTCGGTCTTCTGCAGGGAAATGCAGCCAACCGGGCAGGCCACCGCACACAGGTTGCAGGCCACGCAGCGTTCCTCGCCATCGGGATCGCGGGTCAGCACGATCCGGCCGCGGTAGCGCGGTGGGAGGTAAACCGCTTCTTCGGGGTATTGCAGGGTGTCACGCTTGCGGAAGGTGTGGCCGAAGACCATCACCAGGCTGCGCAACTGGGTCCAGGTGCCATGCAGCACGTCGAGGATATATCTCACATTCTTCTCCTTACTGGGCCGCGGCCAGCACCAAAGCGCCGGTCACCAGCAGGTTGAAAAGGGTCAGCGGCAGGCAGAACTTCCAGCTGAAAGCCATCACCTGGTCATAGCGCGGCCGGGGAATGGCGGCGCGCAGCAGGATGAAAAGCATGATGAAGAAGCCGGTTTTTAGGGCGAAGTAGATGAACGACAGCCAGGGCAGCGTCTCCAGGAACGGACCGTGCCAGCCGCCGAAGAACAGCGTCACCAGCAGTGCCGAGACCAGAACGATGCCGATGTACTCGCCGACGAAGAACATGCCCCATTTCATCCCGGCATATTCGATGTGGTAGCCGTCGGCCAGTTCCTGCTCGGCTTCCGGCTGATCGAACGGGTGACGGTGGGTCACCGCGACGCCGGCGATGAAGAACGTACAGAAACCGAAGAACTGCGGAATGATGAACCACAGGTTCTGGTGCTGATACTCGACGATGTCGCGCATGTTGAACGAGCCGACCTGGGCGACGATGCCCATCAGCGCGAGGCCCATGAAGACTTCGTAGGAGACCGTCTGCGCCGAGGCGCGCAGGCTGCCGAGCAGGGCGAACTTGTTGTTGCTCGACCAGCCGGCGAAGAGCACCGCATACACGGTCAGGCCAGCCATGGCGAAGAAGAACAGAAGGCCGATGTTCAGATCGGCCACGCCCCAGGTCGGCGTGACCGGAACGACCGCAAAGGCCAGCAGAAGCGCACTCATCGCCACCACGGGAGCCAGGGTGAAGATGAACTTGTCGGCGAACGGCGGCGTCCAGTCCTCCTTGAAGAACATCTTGACCATATCGGCACCGAGCTGGAAGGCGCCGAACGGGCCCACGCGGTTCGGCCCGTAACGGTCCTGCCAGAGACCGAGCAAGCGCCGCTCGACGAAGCTCAGTAGCGCGCCACTTACGACCACCGCCAGCAAAATGACGATGGCCTTGAGCACGGCGATGAGGGTGTCGACCACTTCGGGAGTCAGCCAGCTCATTGCGCGGCCTCCTGCAGAAGGGTGACTTCGGCCCCAGCGGCGAAGGGCGGAATGCCCGGCAGGCCGGTTGGCAGCCCGACGACACCGATCGCCAGCTCTTCGCGAACCTGCAGCGGCAGACGCAGGGCCTGGCCGTTGACGCTCAGACTGAGCAGAGCGCCGTCATTGACGCCCAGGCGGTCGGCTTCGGCCTTCGCCAAGGCGACGTAAGGCTGGGGAATGCGCGCCTGGATCGGTGCGGAGCGCGAGGAGTTCTCCTCGCTGCCGAACAGGTGATGCAGCGGAACCGCCTGCCAGGTGCCCGGCGCCGGATTGAATGCCGAGCCGACCCTGAACCACGGCAGACTTTCACCCTTGGCCTCGATCAGGCGCACGCCTGGGTCCCCTGCACGCAGGTGACCGCCGACTTCGTCCTGGAACTTGTTCCAGGCTTGCGGCGAGTTCCAGCCCGGCGACCAGGCGAAGGGGATCTGCTGACGGTTTTCCGCGCTGCCCGAGTAGCCCTCCATGGAGAAGGCGAAGGCCGTATCGACGTCCTGCGGAGCGCGGGGCTCGCTGACGTTGATGTTGGCGCGCATGGCGGTACGGCCGCTGTAGCGGTGCGGTTCGCGCGCCAGCTTGAGCCCCTTGATACGGAACGAGGCGCTCGGCGCGGCGTCGACGATGCCGGCCAGTTGAACGTTGCTGCCGGCACAGGCGGCGGTGACTTCGTCCAGCTGAGTCCAGTCGACGGCCTTGCCCTGCAGCGTGCTGTGCAGCGCATGCAACCAGCGCCAGCCTTCGCGGATCAGCACGTTGGAGTCGTAGTAGGCGGGATCGTAGACTTGGAAGAAGCGCTGGGCGCGACCTTCCTGGCTGACCAGGGTGCCGTCGCCTTCGGCGAAACTGGCGACCGGCAGGACCAGATCGGCCTTCACCAGCGTGTCGGTCGCCTGGTGGTCGGCGACGATCACGACCTCGCCAGCCGCCAGCGCGGCGTCGACCTTGGCGGCCTCGGCGCGGCGGTACAGGTCGTTCTCCAGAACCAGCACGGCGTTCGCCTGGCCACCCGTCAGGGCGTCGAGCGCCACATCCAGCGACTCGCCGCCGAGCAGGGCCAGGCCCATGCTGTTGGCTTCCGGAACGACCAGGCTGATGGAGGCGTTCTTGCCGCGATTCTTCAGGGCATTGGCGAGGTTGCCGGCGGCTTCGATCAGTGCCTTGCTGCCCAGGGAGGCGCCGGAGACGATCAGCGGACGCTTGGCAGCGAGCAGTGCGTCGGCGATGCGCTGCACCAGTTCGCCGGCCTCGCTGTCGAGACCTTCCACCGCCGGCGCGCTGGCGTCCAGCGCGTGGGCGACGGCGAAGCCCAGGCGAGCCAGGTCGTCCGGCGCGGCATGTACGCATTCCTCGGCCACGTCATCGAGACGGGTGGCGGAGACGCTGGCGATAAACAGCGGGTTGAGCGCGTGCTGTGCGACGTTCTGCACCGCCGCCATGTGCCAATCCTGGATTTTCATCGAGGCGGCGATTTCCGTGGCCTTGCCTTTCACCGACTGGCGCAGCGCCAGGGCAACGCGGGCGGCGGTCTGCGTCAGGTCCTCGCCGAGAACGAACACGGCGTCGTGTTCCTCGATCTCGCGTATCGACGGAACCGGCAGCGGGCCGTTCTGCAGGATGTCGCGAATCAGGCGGATGTTTTCCAGCTCGCCGGCGGCGATGCCGGAATAGAAGTTATCCGCGCCGACCAGTTCGCGCAGGGCGAAGTTGCCTTCCAGGCTGGCGCGTGGCGAACCGATGCCGATCACGCGTTTGCCTTTGAGCAGTTCGGCGGCCTTGTCCAGCGCGGCGTCGATGCCCAGGGTGGCGCCGCTTTCCAGCAACGGCTGGCGGGGGCGATCGTCGCGATTGACGTAGCCATAGCCGAAGCGTCCGCGGTCGCAGAGGAAATACTGGTTCACCGAGCCGTTGAAGCGGTTCTCGATGCGGCGGATTTCGCCGTAGCGCTCACCGGGGCTGGTGTTGCAGCCACTCGAGCAACCGTGGCAGATGCTCGGCGAGAACTGCATGTCCCACTTGCGGTTATAGCGCTCGGAGTGGGTCTTGTCGGTGAACACGCCGGTCGGGCAGACCTCGACCAGGTTGCCGGAAAACTCGCTTTCCAGAACGCCGTCTTCGACGCGACCGAAGTACACGTTGTCATGCGCGCCATAGACGCCCAGGTCGGTGCCGCCGGCGTAGTCCTTGTAGTAACGCACGCAGCGGTAGCAGGCGATGCAGCGGTTCATCTCGTGACCAATGAACGGGCCGAGTTCCTGGTTCTGGTGGGTGCGCTTGCTGAAGCGATAACGGCGCTGGTTGTGGCCGGTCATCACCGTCATGTCCTGCAGGTGGCAGTGACCACCTTCCTCGCAGACCGGGCAGTCGTGCGGGTGGTTGGTCATCAGCCACTCGACGACGCTGGCGCGAAACGCCTTGGATTCATCGTCGTCGATGGAGATCCAGGTGTTGTCGGTGGCGGGTGTCATGCACGACATGACGATGCGTCCGCGCTTGTCGTTTTCGTCGCTGTACTGCTTCACCGCGCACTGGCGGCAGGCACCGACGCTACCGAGCGCGGGATGCCAGCAGAAATAGGGGATATCGAGGCCAAGGGACAGACAGGCCTGCAAGAGGTTGTCCGCTCCATCGACTTCGAAGTCTTTGCCGTCTACGTGGATAGTGGCCATGGCTAGGTTTTCTTCTTTACCCGCCGAAGCGGGTTTGGCTAATGGAATTCTTTGCTGCCGTGCAGGGCGGCTGGGGAAATGGCGACTGCCAACGTCCTGTCCACCGCTACACGACACTCATCATCGGTTTCGTTACTGCAGCGTCTCCACCGCCGAAGGTTTCGGCTCCTGCGGTGCGCGCACCACGCCGGCTTCGAACTCCTCGCGGAAATACTTGATCGCGCTGCCCAGCGGCTCCACGGCTCCTGGCGCATGCGCGCAGAAGGTCTTGCCGGGGCCGAGGAAATTGACCAGACCGAGCAGCGTGGCGATGTCTTCCGAAGTGCCCTGCTTGCGTTCCAGCGCGCGCAGGATCTTCACGCTCCACGGTAGCCCGTCACGGCACGGGGTACACCAGCCGCAGGATTCGCGGGCGAAGAACTCTTCCATGTTGCGCAGCAGGGAGACCATGTTGATGCTGTCGTCGATGGCCAGCGCCAGGCCGGTACCCATGCGGGTGCCAACCTTGCCGATACCGGCGGCGTACATCTGCGCATCCAGGTGCTCCGGCAGCAGGAAGCCGGTCCCGGCGCCGCCGGGCTGCCAGGCTTTCAGCGTGTAGCCGTCGCGCATGCCGCCGGCGTAGTCCTCGAACAGTTCCCGTGCGGTGATGCCGAACGGCAGTTCCCAGAGGCCGGGGTTCTTCACCTTGCCGGAGAAGCCCATCAGCTTGGTTCCCATGTCCTCGCTGCCTTCGCGGGCCAGGGATTTGTACCAGTCGACGCCATTGCCGATGATCGACGGCACGTTGCACAGCGTCTCGACGTTGTTCACGCAGGTCGGCTTGCCCCAGACGCCAACGGCGGCGGGGAAAGGCGGCTTGGAGCGCGGGTTGGCGCGGCGGCCTTCGAGCGAGTTGATCAGCGCGGTTTCTTCGCCGCAGATGTAGCGGCCGGCGCCGGTGTGGACGAACAGTTCGAAGTCGAAGCCGCTGCCGAGAATGTTCTTGCCCAGCAGGCCGGCGGCCTTGGCTTCGTCGATGGCGCGATTCAGGTTGACGGCCGCGTCGACGTACTCGCCGCGCAGGAAGATGTAACCGCGGTAGGCCTTGAGCGCGCGTGCACTGATCAGCATGCCTTCCACCAGCAGGTGCGGCAGCTGCTCCATGAGCATGCGGTCTTTCCAGGTGTTGGGTTCCATCTCATCCGCGTTGCACAGCAGGTAGCGGATGTTCATGGATTCATCGGCGGGCATCAGCCCCCACTTCACGCCGGTGGGGAAGCCGGCGCCGCCGCGCCCCTTGAGGCCGGAATCCTTGACCGTCTGCACGATGTCGGCCTGCGCCATTTCGGCGAGGGCCTTGCGCGCAGCGCTGTAGCCATCCTTGCGCTGGTATTCGTCGAGCCAGACAGGCTCGCCGTCATCGCGCAGGCGCCAGGTCAGTGGATGGGTTTCCGCGCTGCGGGCGATCAGGTTGGCCGGGCCGAACGAGGTGAGCTTCTTCATGGGTAGCTCTCCAGCAGGGTGCCGACGCCGTCAGCCTGCACGCCGCCAAAGGTGTCGTCGTCGATCATCAGCGCGGGAGCCTTGTCGCAATTGCCCAGGCAGCAGACGGGCAGCAGCGTGAAGCGACCGTCCGGCGTGGTTTCACCCAGGGCGATGCCCAGTTGGCGGGAAATGCTCTGCACCACGCTTTCATGGCCGCCGACGAAGCAGGTCATGCTGTCGCAGACGCGGATCACGTGGCGCCCGACCGGCTGGCGGAATATCTGGCTATAGAAGGTGGCGACGCCTTCTACATCGCTCCCGGGAATGCCGAGGATCTCGGCGATCGCCGGAATCGCGCCGTCGGGCACCCAGCCTCGCTGCTTCTGGACGATCTTCAGCGCTTCGATGGAAGCGGCGCGCGAGTCTTCGTAATGATGCAGTTCATGCTCGATGGCAGAACGTTCGGCTTCGCTGAGTACGAAGCGGTCAGACTGGATGAGGGTCGTGGTAGTCATATCAGCGGTCCACGTCGGCCATGACGAAATCGATGCTGCCCAGATACGCGATCAGGTCAGCCACCATGCTCCCGCGGATCACCGAGGGAATCTGCTGAAGGTGGGCGAAGCTCGGCGTCCGGATGCGCGTGCGGTAGCTCATGGTGCTGCCGTCGCTCGTCAGGTAGTAACTGTTGATGCCCTTGGTCGCCTCGATCATCTGGAAGGCTTCGTTGGCCGGCATGACCGGGCCCCAGGAAACCTGCAGGAAGTGGGTGATCAGGGTTTCGATGTGCTGCAGCGTGCGCTCTTTAGGCGGCGGCGTGGTCAGCGGGTGGTCGGCCTTGTACGGGCCTTCCGGCATGTTCTTCAGGCACTGCTGGATGATGCGCAGGCTTTCGCGCATCTCGCCCATCTTGACCATGCAGCGGTCGTAGGCATCGCCATTGGCGGCCAGCGGCACTTCGAACTCGAAGTTTTCGTAGCCCGAGTAGGGGCGCGTCTTGCGCAGGTCGAAATCGCAGCCCGTGGCACGTAGGCCGGCACCGGTGACGCCCCACTCGAGGGCTTCCTTGGTGTTGTAGGCAGCGACACCGATGGTGCGCCCCCTCAGGATGCTGTTGCGAAGCGCGGCCTTCTCGTACTCGTCGAGGCGCTTGGGCATCCAGTCGAGGAACTCCTGGACCAGCTTGTCCCAGCCGCGCGGCAGATCGTGGGCGACCCCGCCGATGCGGTACCAGGCCGGGTGCAGGCGGAACCCGGTGATAGCTTCCACCACCTTGTAGGCGCGCTGGCGGTCGGTAAAGGTGAAGAACACCGGAGTCATCGCGCCCACGTCCTGGATGTAGGTGCCCAGGTACAGCAGGTGGTTAAGGATGCGGAAGAACTCGGCCATCATGATGCGGATGACGTCGACCCGTTGCGGCACCTTGATTCCGGCGAGCTTCTCCACCGAGAGCACGTAGGGGAGGTTGTTCATCACCCCGCCCAGGTAGTCGATGCGGTCGGTGTAGGGAATGAAACTGTGCCACGACTGGCGCTCGGCCATCTTTTCCGCGCCGCGGTGGTGATAGCCGATTTCCGGCACGCAGTCGATGATCTCTTCACCGTCCAGTTGCAGGATGATGCGGAACGCACCGTGGGCAGAAGGGTGGTTCGGGCCGAGGTTGAGGAACATGTAGTCCTCGTTCTCGCCGTGAGTCTTCATGCCCCAGTCCTCGGGCTTGAAGCGCAGCGCTTCCTGCTCCAGATCCTGCTTGGCGACGGACAGGCTGTAGGGGTCGAACTCGGTGGCGCGCGCCGGATAGTCCTTGCGCAGCGGGTGGCCTTGCCAGGTGGGCGGCATCAGCAGGCGGGTCAGATGCGGATGGCCGCGGAAGGTGATCCCGTAGAGATCCCACACCTCGCGCTCGTACCAGTTGGCGTTCGGCCAGATACCGGTGGCGGTGGGCAGGCTGAGATCGCTCTCCGACAGCGCGACCTTGATCATGATGTCGCTGTTACGTTCCAGCGACATCAGGTGATAGAACACGCTGAAGTCGGCGCCCGGCAAGCCACGGCGGTGGGTCCGCAGGCGTTCGTCCATGCCATGCAGGTCGTACAGCATCACGTACGGCTTGCTCGCCTGGCGGAGGAAAGTCAGTACGTCGATCAGCCGTTCGCGCGCCACCCAGAGAACCGGCATGCCGGTGCGGGTGGATTGCACGGTGAAGGTGTCGGCGCCGAAGCGCGCATTCAGTTCGACGACGATATCTTGGTCGTCAGCCTTGTAAGGCGGGATGTACAGAGCGCTGTCTGCAGTCATGGTCTCGATCGCTATCGGTCAACGTCAGGTATGAAGGTGCGCTTTCGCGGGAAAGCGCGGATTCACACGTCGTCGGGGCTGCGCAGGTTGGTGACCTGGATACGCTGTTCGCGGCGCTGTTCCTTTTGCGAAGGCATCTCGGCGCGGTAAACGCCTTGATCGCCGACGACCCAGGACAACGGGCGGCGCTCCTCGCCGATGGATTCCTGCAGCAACATCAGGCCTTGCAGGAATGCTTCGGGACGGGGCGGGCAGCCGGGTATGTAGACGTCCACGGGAAGGAACTTGTCCACCCCCTGAACGACCGAGTAGATATCGTACATACCGCCGGAATTGGCGCAGGAGCCCATGGAAATGACCCACTTGGGCTCGAGCATCTGCTCATAGAGACGCTGGATAACTGGCGCCATCTTGATGAAGCAGGTACCGGCAATGACCATGAAGTCGGCCTGGCGCGGTGATGCCCGAATTACTTCGGCACCGAATCGGGCGATGTCATGGGGGGCGGTGAAAGCCGTGGTCATCTCCACATAGCAGCAGGACAAACCGAAGTTGTACGGCCACAGGGAGTTCTTGCGACCCCAGTTGACCGCGCCATTCAGCACGTCCTCGAGCTTGCCCATGTAGATATTGCGATGAACCTGGTCTTCGACAGGGTCGGTTACGGTCTCCCGCTGGCCGATTGGATACTGGTCATTGACCGCATCCGGATCGATCCGAGTAAGTTTGTATTGCATCGCCAAAGCCTCATTGTTTTAGCTTCGCCTGCCGCTTGCGACGGCTTTCGGGAGCCCAATCGAGCGCACCGATCCGCCAAAGGTAGACAAGACCTGCCAACAGAATTGCTATGAAAACGGTAGCTTCTATGAGACCGGCCCAGCCGCTTTCGCGAACGGACACCGACCAGGCGAAGAGAAAGAGGGCTTCAACGTCGAAGATCACGAAGAGCATCGCGACCAGATAGAATTTTGCCGACAAGCGCAGGCGCGCATTGCCGGTGGGAACGACGCCCGCTTCGAAGGGCTCGTTCTTGCTGTGACCGAAAGCTTTGCTGCCCAGGAGGCTGGAGACACCGAGCATGAAGGCACAAAGGCCGAAGACGCCCAGGAAGAAAATGGCAAATGCCCAGTTATGAGGCATCGTAGAAACTGCATCAGGCATGCCGGACTCCTCGTTGGGACGGCTTTTGAATTATTTGCACAGGTTCAGTCTTCCGACTTGGAGCGAGATTTTATGCGCTTGTCCGGGCTCAAGTAAATTTTTCTAGGAATTAAATATCGAACAATCCGTTCTGTTGCCGCTTGTTGATAGGAATTCTTATTAAAGGAAACGCTAGACCGGACGCCTCGCATGGGCTTGGCGCTGTGGGGCATTATGCCGCAGCGCTATAAAAATGGGACAAAAAAAACGCCCCGGATTGAAGCCCGGGGCGCCTTTATTTCCTGCGGATCAGCCGATCGTCAGTGGAACTGATTCATCGTGTTGTCCTTGCCGCCTGCCTTGAGTGCGGCTTCGCCGGCAAAGTATTCCTTGTGGGCGTCGCCCATGTCGGAACCGGCCATGTTCTGGTGCTTCACGCAGGCGATACCTTGGCGGATTTCCTGACGTTGAACGCCTTTGACGTAGGCCAGCATGCCCTGGTCCGCGAAGTACCCTTTCGCCAGGTTGTCGGTGGACAGCGCAGCGGTGTGGTAGGTCGGCAGGGTGATCAGGTGGTGGAAGATACCGGCCTCAGCAGCGGCGTCGCGCTGGAAGGTGCGGATCTTCTCGTCGGCGATCTTGGCCAGCTCGGTTTCGTCGTACTCGACGCTCATCAGCTTGGCGCGATCGTACGCCGACACATCCTTGCCTTCCGCGACGAAGGTGTCGAACACCTGCTGGCGGAAGTTCAGCGTCCAGTTGAACGACGGGCTGTTGTTGTAGACCAGCTTGGCGTTCGGGATCACTTCACGGATGCGGTTGACCATCGCGGCAATCTGGCCCACGTGCGGCTTCTCGGTTTCGATCCACAGCAGGTCGGCGCCGTTTTGCAGCGAGGTGATGCAGTCCAGCACGCAACGGTCTTCGCCGGTGCCTTTGCGGAACTGGAAGAGGTTGCTCGGCAGGCGCTTGGGACGCAGCAGCTTGCCTTCGCGCTTGATGACCACATCGCCATTGCCCAGCTCGTTGGCGCTGATTTCCTCGCAGTCGAGGAACGAGTTGTACAGGTCGCCCAGGTCGCCCGGCTCGTTGGTCACGGCGATCTGCTTGGTCAGGCCGGCACCCAGCGAGTCGGTACGCGCTACGATCACGCCGTCGTCCACGCCCAGCTCGAGGAAGGCGTAGCGAACCGCGTTGATCTTGGCCAGGAAGTCGGCATGGGGAACGGTCACTTTGCCGTCCTGGTGACCACACTGCTTCTCGTCCGAGACCTGGTTTTCGATCTGGATGCAGCAGGCACCCGCTTCGATCATCTTCTTGGCCAGCAGATAGGTGGCTTCCGGGTTGCCGAAGCCGGCGTCGATGTCGGCGATGATGGGTACTACGTGGGTCTCGTAGTTGTCGATCTGCGACTGGATTTCGCTGGCCTTGGCGTTGTCATCGGCAGCGCGGGCGGCGTCCAGTGCGGTGAACAGCAGGTCGAGTTCGCGGGCGTCGGCCTGGCGCAGGAAGGTGTACAGCTCTTCGATCAGCGCAGCTACCGAGGTTTTCTCGTGCATGGACTGGTCGGGCAGCGGGCCGAACTCGGAACGCAGCGCGGCAACCATCCAGCCGGACAGGTAGAGGTAACGCTTGTTGGTGGTCTTGAGGTGCTTCTTGATCGAAATCAGCTTCTGCTGACCGATGAAGCCATGCCAGCAGCCCAGCGACTGGGTGTAGACGGAGGAGTCAGCGTCGTACTCCTCCATGTCCTTGCGCATGATCGCGGCGGTGTACTTGGCGATGTCCAGACCAGTCTTGAAGCGGTTCTGGGTGCGCATGCGGGCGACGAATTCGGGGTTGATGGCGCTCCAGCTGCTGCCTGCCTTTTCTTTGAGAGCGGCGACGGCCTTGATGTCGTTTTGATAAGCGGACATGGTCGATCCTTTCGAAGTAGAGAATGGGTAAGCGCTGAGCGCTGCCACTCGAAACCTGGGTGCTGAAGTCAATGGGTTCGGGTGCTCGGGCTACTGCGTCGAGGGATCGACTAGGGCGAGGTTGCTGCTGAGGAGGGGAACGAGCGGGGCGGGCGGCGTTCTGGCGGGTTTGAACGAGCCGATCGGGCGGTTCGCCGACAGAAGCATGCAGTCCATCTCGTTGTAACGCTAAGCGCTTCCCCGTCCCTCAGGACGACTTCGTTCCAGTCGCAACCTCGTCAAACTGCCTTGTGGGCGGCGCAGACACGGAACGGCTCGACTGGTTGGTCTGAGCACGCTCCGGGAGACCTCTTTCGAGGCCCCTGGCTAGCGGGAGCGAGGCCATCATGCCCCTGGCAAAAACGTTCGTCAAACGATTTTGTAGTGTTTTTTCAAAGCTACTACAAAAGTCTGATGAGGCTGAAGATGACTGATCAGTCGAGCGCCTCGACCTTCACCCGAAGGGTCATGTCGTCCTGCCCCTGGGTCGAATAACGCTGCACGAAACCACGCTGATCGGCCTGGCTGCCCTGAGTCACGCCACCCAGCGGCAGCCATTCGCCGAGCCGTCCGCTGATGCGGGTGTCGGTGCTCTGGATGTCGATGGCACCGGGTTGGCGCTGCGAGAGGCGATCCCGGTTGCTGCTGATGTTCAGGTGCACGGTATCGCCCGTCAGGCTGGCAGTGACGTAAAAACCCTGGGTGACGTTGCGGTACTGGGTGTCCTGATACACCTGCCCGTAGGGACCGGTGCTCGTCGTTGTCAGGGGCACGCTCTGGCCGACCTGGATCAGCGCCGGATAGCCTTCGGTTGCCTGCACCTGTTGCACACCGTCGCCGCGGCTTTCCGTACTGTGGCGGATAATCCGAACCTGGTCTCGGCCATTCACTTCACCACGCCCGCTCTCGACGGATACGCCACCGGCGCTGGCGGAACCGTCCACACGGTAACCCCGGTCATCGCGCGAACTGGCTTCCTGGGTGTCGACGCTGATCAGCAGTCGACGCGGCTGGGTATCCAGCTGATCGAGCAACCCGCGCAACTCCTGAATCTTCTCCGGCGGCGCGTTGACGACCAACTGGTTGCCGTAAGCACTCACCTTACCCTCCTGGCCGAGCACCGAACGCGCGGTGGGCAGCACGTCCTCGGCGGTGCGGAAGTTCAGCTGGATGATCTCGGTGGCGGCCTGCGCGGGCACGGCAGCGGCGAGCAGCAGGGCGACGAGGAGGGTGCGAGGCGTCATAGCAGAAAACTCCGCAGATCGGGATCGAGTGTGCTGGTGTTCCATGCCTGGTCGAACTGCGCCTGGCGCAGTCGCACCTGGGCGACATCGCGATAACGGACGTGACCTGCGTATTGATCGAGCTCGGGACGCAGCAACAGCCCGCAGTCGTCGGCGATGAGGAAGGCGCACTCTTCGTTGGGGTAGTCGGGATGCAGCTTGCGTATCTGACAGTTGCTCGACAGGCGCCGGCTAAGGTTCAACAGGCGATGGCCTTCCTTCACGGCGCGGCTGGAATCACGCAGGAGGATGCGCAAGTGGTTCCGTGGATGAGCCAGCAGGAAGCGTGTGCAGGCTTCCTGGATGCTGCTGTGGTTGTACAGCCAGGGCTCGAGGTCACTGCTGTACAGGCACAGGGCGCGGCGCGCCTGCTGCAGAAGGGCGGTGGCATGGCGACGGGCCTCGTCCGCCGTGCGGAACGCCTGCAGTTCGGTGGTCTGGTTGAGCGTGAAGGGCGCCGCTTCCCAGCGCTCCGCCTCGGGGAGATCGGGAAGAGGATTGTGCACATCGAAACGTCCCGGCGACTGGAACTCGATAGCGGGCAGGTCGCTCGGCTCGTCAGGCAATTCCGGGGCATCGTTCATGCGAATCCTCAGTGACTGCGGCGCACCATGTCGACGTGGGGAATGCCGGCTTCGAGGTATTCGCTGCTGACGATCTCGAAGCCCAGGCGCTCATAGAACGGCGCGGCATGGACCTGTGCACTGAGCGTTTGCTCGGCCAGACCGAGACGCTCGGCCTCGGTCAGTACGGCGCGCATCAGCGCATCACCGACCTTCAGCCCGCGCCAGTCGCGCAGCACCGACACCCGGCCGATGTGGCCGTTGGACAGCAGGCGCGCGGTGCCTATCGGGAAGTCGCCCTCCAAGGCGAGGAAGTGCACGGCGCTCGCGTCGTCCGAATCCCATTCCAGCTCCGGCGGCACCGCCTGTTCTGCGATGAACACGCTTTCGCGGATACGTCTTAGCTCGGCATTTTCCTTCTGCCAGTCGGCGACACGAACGTGGATGCTACTCATCGGCAAACTCCAGACTTCCCTGTTTGACCAACTCCCACAGGAGATTACGCCCGTCGTCCTCGGCAAGCCATTGCGCAAGGTTTTCCTGATGCAGCGCGTCGCAGGCGCAGACCAGCTTCAGCAGCTCCAGCAGGTGTTCGGGCAACAGGCGGCTCTGCCCGCTGGCGAACAGCAGCAGGCCGATATCGACCTGACTCCAGGCCATGCGCGCACTGGGGTTGCGGATCAGCACCGCGCCATCCTGAAGAGCCTTGAGGAAATCGCGCTCGGAGAACTCTTCGCCGGCGACGAGTTCCGGATAACGCGGCTCGGTCATGAACTGGCCGAACCAGGTGAGCAGGAGGCGCTCGTCGCCCATGTGCTCGTCCAGCAGCGATTTAAGGCGCTGCAAGGCGTCCATCTGGATCTGGTGCGGGTCGCTGACCGGCGCGATGTCGGCGTCGCCGTAACGGTCTTCGTCCGGGAGGAACTGGGCGAGGAAATCGGTGAAGTGGGTCAGCACCTCGGCAGCGCTGGGGGCGCGGAAACCCACGGAATAGGTCATGCACTCATCCACCGCGGTGCCGAAATGCGCCAGCCGCGGGGGCAGGTAGAGCATATCGCCGGGTTCCAGAACCCAGTCGTCGGTCTCGTCGAAGCCGGCCAGGATGCGCAGGTCGGCATGGTCGAGCATCGGGCTGTCGCTGTCGCACATCTGCCCGATCTTCCAGCGACGCTGACCATGGGCCTGCAGCAGGAACACGTCGTAGTTGTCGAAATGCGGTCCCACGCCGCCGCCGGGCGCGGCATAGCTGATCATCACATCGTCGATGCGCCAGCTCGGCAGGAAGTGAAAGTGTTCGCGCAGCTCGGCGACTTCCGGAACGAACTGGTCGACGGCCTGCACCAGCAGCGTCCAGTCACGCTCGGGCAGATTCTGGAAGGCGTCCTCGGCGAACGGGCCGCGGCGCAATTCCCAGGGGCGCTCGCCGTGCTCGATGACCATCCGCGACTCGACCTGCTCTTCCAGAGCCAGGCCGGCCAGCTCGTCCGGGGACAGCGGGCTTTCGAAGTTGGGAATGGCCTGACGGATCAGCAGCGGCTTCTTTTGCCAGTAGTCACGGAGGAACTCACGCGCGCTGATGCCGCCGAGGATTTGCAGGGGAAGATCGGAAGTCATGCGTTTGCCTATGCAAATAAAAACGCCCGGCACTGCCGGGCGTGCAGAAAAGTGAGGCGGGTCAGATGCGCTTGGCCTGGGCCACGGCATTGCCAATGTAGGTAGCTGGCGTGAGGTTGCGCAGCTCGGCCTTGGCGTCTTCCGGCATCTCCAGCCCGTCGATGAAAGTCTGCAGCGCCTCCGGGCTGATGCCCTTGCCGCGGGTCAGCTCCTTGAGCTTCTCGTAGGGATTCTCGATGGCGTAGCGGCGCATGACGGTCTGGATCGGCTCGGCGAGGACTTCCCAGCAGGCGTCCAGGTCTTCAGCAATCTTCTGAGCGTTGAGCTCCAACTTGCTGATTCCCTTGAGGCTTGCCTCGTAGGCAATCACGCTATGGGCGAAGCCGACACCGAGGTTGCGCAGCACGGTGGAGTCGGTCAGGTCGCGCTGCCAGCGGGACACCGGCAGCTTGCTGGCCAGGTGCTGGAGCAGCGCGTTGGCGATGCCGAGGTTGCCTTCGGAGTTCTCGAAGTCGATCGGATTGACCTTGTGCGGCATGGTCGAGGAACCGATCTCGCCGGCGATGGTGCGCTGCTTGAAGTAACCTAGGGAGATGTAGCCCCAGATGTCGCGATCGAAGTCGATGAGGATGGTGTTGAAGCGCGCGGTGGCGTCGAACAGCTCGGCGATGTAGTCGTGCGGCTCGATCTGCGTCGTGTACGGGTTCCACTGCAAGCCGAGATCCTGCTCGATGAACTCCCGGGCATTGGCTTCCCAGTCGATGGACGGATAGGCCGACAGGTGTGCGTTGTAGTTGCCCACCGCGCCATTGATCTTGCCCAGCAGCGGTACGCCGGCGACCTGGGCGATCTGGCGCTCCAGGCGATAGACGACGTTGGCCAGCTCCTTGCCGAGGGTGGTCGGCGAGGCCGGCTGGCCGTGGGTGCGCGAAAGCATCGGCACATCGGCGAACTTCACCGCCAGCTCGCGGATCGACTCGGCGACCTGGCGCATCAGCGGCAGCAGCACGGTGTCGCGGCCTTCGCGGAGCATCAGGGCGTGGGACAGGTTGTTGATGTCCTCGCTGGTGCAGGCGAAGTGGATGAATTCGCTGACCTTGGCCAGTTCCGGCAGCTTCGCCGCCTGCTCCTTGAGCAGGTACTCCACGGCCTTGACGTCGTGATTGGTGGTGCGTTCGATTTCCTTGATGCGCTCGGCGTGTTCGAGCTGGAAATCCTCGGCCAGTCGATCGAGCAGCGCGTTGGCTTCGGCCGAGAAAGGCGCGACTTCGGCGACGCCGGAGTGGGCGGCCAGGCGTTGCAGCCAGCGGACCTCGACCTGTACGCGGAAACGGATCAGGCCGTATTCACTGAAGATCGGGCGCAGAGCGCTGGTTTTGCCGGCGTAGCGGCCATCGACGGGGGAAACCGCGGTGAGCGAGGAAAGCTGCATGGGGCGTTCTCGGACGGTCGGGGCAGGAAATGGGGCGCGTATCATACACGAATCGGCCGACCTGCCGACCGCGTGCCCCGACGGTCAGTTGCGCAGCAGCGGGTACAGCTCGGCCAGCAGCTTGCGGCGGCTGAACACCAGTTGCCAGCGATGTCCGCCCAGCTGGCGCCATAGGCGCGCGGAGCGAATACCGGCGAGGAGCAGGGCTCGGATCTTCGAGGCGTTGCTGCTTTGCTGCAGGAAGCGCATGTCGCCATGCACCTGGATGCGCTGGCGGAAGGTGCTCAGGGTGTCCTGATAGAGCCCGCCACAGGCGGCGATGACGTTGTCGTGAACGAGCCCGAAGTGCTGCACCTGCAGCTGGATCTGGTCGAGGCGGGTGCCGATGGTCTCCAGCATGTCGTCGCGCTTGGCCAGCTTGCGTTCGAGGCCGAGCAGCGCAAGCGCGTAGCGCAGCGGCTCGCGCTGCAGGCTGTTGGGGTCGCGCTCGAGGGCACTGGCCAGCGCGCGATAACCGTCGCGCAGGTTGAGATCGTCGCCGCCGTAGACGTCCAGTGTGTTTTGCGGATCGCGTACCAGCAGGCTGCCGAGCAAGCAGCCAAGGGCGCCTTCGTTGACCTGGCCGGTCCTGGCGATCCGGTCGGCGAGCGCGGCGGCGCTGAACACCGCTCCCAGGGCGACCAGCTGTTCCTGTATCGGCGTCATGCGAATTCCTTGGCGGTGCAGGGCTCGGCGATTTCGATGACGCCGCCGCCGAGGCAGATTTCGCCGTCGTAGAACACCACCGACTGACCCGGCGTCACGGCGCGCTGGGGCTCTTCGAAAACGGCGCGGTAGCCGTCGGGTGTACGCTCCAGCGTGCAGGCCTGATCCGACTGGCGATAGCGGACCTTGGCGGTCAGCGGCCGTGGCGTGGTGCCGAACTCGACCGGGTTGACCCAGAAGATCTCGCTGGCGAGGAGGGCGCCGGAAAACAGCAGCGGATGGTCGTTGCCCTGGCCGACGATCAGTACATTGCGCTCCAGATCCTTGGCCAGCACGTACCACGGCTCGTCGCCGGCGTCCTTCAAGCCGCCGATACCCAGCCCCTGACGCTGGCCGATGGTGTGGTACATCAGCCCGGCGTGCCGGCCGATGACCTCGCCGCGGGTGTTCTGGATTTCGCCCGGTTGCGCCGGCAGATACTGCTTGAGGAAGTCGGAGAAGCGCCGCTCGCCGATGAAGCAGATGCCGGTGGAGTCCTTCTTCTTCGCGGTCGCCAGCCCGTGCATTTCGGCGATCGCGCGCACTTCGGCCTTTTCCAGCTCGCCGACCGGGAACAGCGTGCGGGCGATCTGCTCGCCGCCGACGGCGTGGAGGAAGTAGCTCTGGTCCTTGTTCGGATCGAGGCCCTTGAGCAACTGGGTCTGCCCATCGACATCGCGGCGGCGCACGTAATGGCCGGTGGCGATCAGGTCGGCGCCGAGCATCAGCGCATAGTCGAGGAAGGCTTTGAACTTGATTTCGCGGTTGCAGAGGATGTCCGGGTTCGGCGTACGCCCGGCCTTGTACTCGGCGAGGAAGTGCTCGAAGACGTTGTCCCAGTATTCGGCGGCGAAGTTCGCGGTGTGCAGCTTGATGCCGATCCGGTCGCACACCGCCTGGGCGTCGGCGAGGTCTTCGCGCGCGGTGCAGTATTCGGTGCCGTCGTCCTCCTCCCAGTTCTTCATGAACAGACCTTCCACCTGGTAGCCCTGCTTGAGCAGGAGAAGGGCGGAAACCGAGGAGTCCACGCCGCCGGACATGCCGACGATGACGCGTGTATGGGCTGGATCGTGCATAGGTTCGGGGTTGACGGCCACAAAAAGGAATAATTCTAACAGGCGAACTGTCGCAGGGCGATCAGCCGGCCGTGCGGATCAGCGCCAGCGGAAAGCGCTCGCCGCGGAGGTAGTCGTCGATGCAGCGCACTACCAGCTCGCTGCGCCAGCGCTCGGGCACGGCGGCGAGTTCGTCGCGGGTCATCCAGCGCGGCCCGATGATGCCGTGGTCTAGCGGCGAATCGGGCAGGTGTCGCAGCGGCCGCGCGGCGAAGCAGACGCGTTGGTAGGTCACGCCGTTGCTCGGCGCGGTATACAGATAGATGCCGGTAACGGCGGTCAGCTCGACCTCCCAGCCGGTTTCTTCGAGTGTTTCGCGCACGGCGGCCTGAAGCAGGCTTTCGTTGGCTTCGAGATGGCCCGCCGGCTGGTTGAGGACGGCTTTCTCGCCCGCGAACTCTTCCACCAGCAGGAAGCGCCCCTGGTCTTCGACGACGGTGGCGACGGTGATGTGCGGATTCCAATCCATAAGGATGACCTCTGTAGGGTGGACGGGCGATCAATGATCGCCCGGAAACAGAACCCCCGGCACGTGGCCGGGGGTCTGTTGAAACGCAACAACCTTCGCGGTCAGCCCTGGATCAGGGCGTCGATCGCGGCGTTGAAGGTTTTGCTCGGGCGCATGACCTGGCTGGTCAGCTCCGGGTTGGAGCGGTAGTAGCCACCGATGTCCACCGGCGATCCCTGGACCGCATTCAGCTCGGCGACGATGGTCGCTTCCTGCTCGGCCAGAGTGCTGGCGAGCTTGCTGAAACGCTCGCGCAGAGCGGCGTCTTCGGTCTGGCTGGCCAGGGCTTCGGCCCAGTAAAGCGCCAGATAGAAGTGGCTACCACGGTTGTCCAGCTCGCCAGTCTTGCGCGAAGGCGACTTGTTGTTGTCGAGCAGCTTGCCGGTCGCGGCGTCGAGGGTGGTGCCCAGCAACTTGGCTTTCCGGTTGTCGGTCTTGATCCCGGTTTCCTCAAGGGACACGGCCAGGGCCAGGAACTCGCCAAGCGAATCCCAGCGCAGGTGGTTTTCCTCGATCAGCTGTTGGACATGCTTGGGGGCCGAACCACCGGCGCCGGTTTCGTACATGCCACCGCCGGCCATCAGCGGAACGATGGAGAGCATCTTCGCCGAAGTGCCCAGTTCCATGATCGGGAACAGGTCGGTCAGGTAGTCGCGCAGGACGTTGCCGGTCACCGAGATGGTGTCCTTGCCACGAATCATCCGCTCCATGCTGAAGCGGATGGCTTCGTTGTAGTCCATCACGCGAATGTCGAGGCCACTCAGGTCGTGTTCCTGCAGGTAGGCGTCGACCTTCAGTTTGAGCTGACGGTCATGCGCGCGCTCCGGGTCGAGCCAGAAGACCGCCGGGGTGCCGGACTGGCGGGCGCGGGTGACGGCCAGCTTCACCCAGTCGCGGATCGGGGCATCCTTGGTCTGGCAGGCGCGCCAGATGTCGCCGGCTTCGACTTCGTGCTGGATCTTCACGGTGCCGTCGGCCAGCACGACGCGCATGATGCCGTCGGCCTTCATCTCGAAGGTCTTGTCGTGGGAACCGTATTCCTCGGCCTTCTGCGCCATCAGGCCGACGTTCGGTACCGAGCCCATGGTGGTCGGATCGAACGCGCCGTTGGTTTTGCAGAAGTTGATCATCTCCTGATAGATGCGCGCGTAGGTGCTTTCCGGCATCACCGCCTTGGTGTCCTTCTGCTTGCCGTCGCGGCCCCACATCTGGCCGGAGTTGCGGATCATCGCCGGCATCGAGGCGTCGACGATGACGTCGCTCGGGATATGCAGGTTGGTGATGCCCTTGACCGAGTCGACCATCGCCATTTCCGGGCGATGGCTGTACACCTCGTGGATGTCGTGGAGGATCTCTTCCTGCTGCGAGGCAGGCAGCGACTTGATCTTGTCGTAGACGCTGGAGAGACCGTTGTTCGGGTTCACGCCCAGCTCTTCGAAGAGCGCGCCGTGCTTCTCGAAGACGTCCTTGTAATACACGCTGACGGCATGGCCGAAGACGATGGGGTGGGACACCTTCATCATGGTCGCCTTGACGTGCAGGGACCACATGACGCCGGTTTCCTTGCAATCCTGCAGAGTCTTCTCGAAGAAGGCACGCAGCTTGTTGCAGCTCATGAACATGCCGTCGAAAACTTCGCCTTCCTTCAGGCTCAACTGCTTCTTGAGCTCGACCTTGCCATCCTTGCCGACGAATTCGATGCGCACGTCACCGGCCTGGGGCATGGTGAAGGACTGCTCGCTGGAGAAGAAGTCACCGCCGCGCATGTAGTCGGCGTGGGACTGCGAAGCCATGCTCCACTTGCCCATCGAGTGCGGATGCTTGCGGGCGTAGGCCTTGACCGCGGCCGGGGCGCGACGGTCCGAGTTGCCTTCGCGCAGCACCGGGTTCACGGCGCTGCCGAGCACTTTGCTGTAACGCGCGCGGACTTCTTTTTCCGCGTCGGTCTGCGGGTCTTCGGGGAAATCCGGAACGGCGAAGCCCTGCGCCTGCAGCTCGGCGATCGCGCCTTTGAGTTGCGGCACGGAGGCGCTGATGTTCGGCAGCTTGATGATGTTGGCGTCTGGCGAGGTGGCCAGAACCGCCAGTTGGGCCAGTTCGTCTTCGACCGGTTGGCTGCTGTCGAGCTGGTCAGCGAAGCTTGCGATGATGCGTCCAGCCAGAGAGATATCGCGGGTTTCGACGTCTATATCGGCGGAGGCCGCGAAGGCCTTGACGATGGGAAGAAGCGAATAGGTTGCGAGGGCGGGGGCTTCGTCGGTGAAGGTGTAGGTAATCTTCGAGCGGGTGGACATTGGCGAGAACTCTCTCTTTGCTGGGCGTGCACAGGATCTCGAGGCGCGCCGGATAGACGCTTTCGCTCAGGTCAGAGTCGAAATTCGAGAATTTGCCGCAGGTGATGTTGATGGCACCAGTAGAGCGTTGTGCGGTCGGATCTGGTTTGCGATTCGACCGTTGCGAGGGCGGACATCCTGTTGCAGATGTCTCGGCTCTCGATGACTCTTTAGTCACGCGGCGCAGTATACCACCGTGTTGTTCGTCGGGAGCTTGCCGGTGCCCGATGATTAGACTAAGGAATACAGTTCGGCTCGACGCAGGTGGACTACGCTGAACACCTGCCTGAGGTTAACCACAACGTGGAGTACAGCATGGGATATCAAAAGATTCAGGTGCCTGCCGATGGTGTGAAAATCACCGTAAACGCCGATAACACCCTGAATGTGCCGAACAATCCGATCATTCCCTTCATCGAGGGGGATGGCATCGGTATCGATATCAGCCCGGTGATGATCAAGGTCGTCGACGCCGCCGTCAAAAAGGCCTACGGCGGCGAGCGCAAGATTTCCTGGATGGAAGTCTATGCCGGCGAGAAAGCCACCCAGGTCTACGATCAGGACACCTGGCTGCCGAAGGAGACCCTCGAGGCCGTTCGCGATTTCGTCGTCTCGATCAAGGGCCCGTTGACCACCCCGGTGGGCGGCGGCATTCGCTCGCTGAACGTCGCCCTGCGGCAGGAACTCGACCTCTACGTCTGCCTGCGCCCGGTGCGCTGGTTCGAGGGCGTGCCGAGCCCGGTGAAGAAGCCAGGCGACGTCGACATGACGATCTTTCGCGAGAACTCCGAAGATATCTATGCCGGTATCGAGTGGAAAGCCGGATCGCCCGAGGCGACCAAGGTCATCAAGTTCCTCAAGGAAGAGATGGGCGTCACCAAGATCCGCTTCGACCAGGATTGCGGCATCGGCATCAAGCCGGTATCGAAGGAGGGCACCCAGCGCCTGGTGCGCAAGGCGTTGCAGTACGTCGTCGACAACGACCGCGAGTCGCTGACCATCGTCCACAAAGGCAACATCATGAAGTTCACCGAAGGTGCCTTCAAAGACTGGGGCTACGAGATCGCCAAGAACGAATTCGGCGCGGAGCTTCTCGATGGCGGTCCCTGGATGCAGTTCAAGAACCCGCGGACCGGCAAGAACATAGTCGTCAAGGACGCCATCGCCGACGCCATGCTTCAGCAGATTCTGCTGCGCCCGGCGGAATATGACGTCATCGCTACCCTGAACCTGAACGGTGACTACCTCTCCGATGCGCTCGCGGCGGAAGTGGGTGGCATCGGCATCGCGCCGGGCGCCAACCTGTCGGACACCATAGCCATGTTCGAGGCTACCCACGGGACTGCGCCCAAGTACGCCGGCCAGGACAAGGTCAATCCGGGGTCGGTGATTCTGTCTGCCGAAATGATGCTGCGCCACCTGGGATGGGTCGAGGCGGCGGATCTCATCATCAAGGGTACCAATGGAGCGATCTCGGCCAAGACGGTGACCTACGATTTCGAGCGCCTGATGGATGGCGCAACGCTGCTGTCCTGTTCCGAGTTCGGCGACGCATTGATCGCCCATATGTAAAGTGATGGACGAAAGAAAAGGCCGATCAGAGATCGGCCTTTTTTTGCACGCTATCCAACAGTCAGGCCTCGGCGGCCTGGCTCTGTAGATTTACCGCCGGCGTCAGGTTTTCGGCATTGCTCAACACAGGGCTAATGTTCACCGCGTGTAGCCCCTTGGGCCCTTGAATGATGTCGAAACTCACAGGCTGTCCTGCCTTAAGGGTTTTATAACCGTCCATCTGAATGGCCGAGTAATGAGCGAACAGGTCCTCATCTCGGCCGTCGGCCAGAACGAATCCATAGCCTTTGGCGTTGTTGAACCACTTGACCTTACCGCTGAGCATGCTGACATCCCTCTGCAAAGGACTCCATCTCTGGAGTATCATCCACGACGACTCCACGCAAAAAAGCAATTCGCGTGGGTTCCCAATACCCAACTGGGCATTCATTGTTTGTAACACCGTTTCGCCGTTAGTCAAGGCTATGCGGCGGACGGTTGAGAAGCCTGTCATATTTGCCCTGCAGCCCAGCTCCAACCATGTGCGAGCCTTTATTTCCGTATGTTTGCAAGCAGCCAGATTCGACTAACATTCAATCAGGATGGCCCGGACAAGTGGGAGGACGAAGCGTCCGGGCTCGCTGTGCAGGAAGCCAAACCAAAATTGCAGGCACCTCCGCTGTATAAAGTGGTCATGTATAACGATGACTACACGCCGATGGATTTCGTCGTCGAAGTGCTGGAGGTGTTTTTTAATCTGAACCGAGAACTGTCGACCAAAATCATGCTGGCCGTCCATACAGAAGGGCGTGCAGTATGCGGAGTGTTCACCCGGGATATCGCAGAAACGAAGGCTGAACAGGTCAATCAGTACGCGAGGGAAAGCCATCATCCGCTACTCTGTGAAATCGAGAAGGACGGTTAGACGCCGGCCACTTGGGTATGAGGTGAAGCTATGTTGAACCGCGAACTCGAAGTCACCCTCAATCTGGCCTTCAAGGAAGCCCGTTCCAAGCGTCATGAATTCATGACCGTGGAACACCTGCTCCTGGCCCTGTTGGATAACGAAGCTGCAGCCACCGTATTGCGTGCCTGCGGCGCCAGCCTCGACAAGCTCCGGCATGAGTTGCAGGAGTTCATCGACTCGACCACCCCACTCATTCCGCAGCATGACGAAGAACGCGAAACTCAGCCGACGCTCGGGTTTCAGCGGGTTCTGCAGCGCGCCGTTTTCCATGTGCAAAGTTCTGGCAAGCGCGAAGTAACCGGCGCGAATGTGCTGGTCGCCATCTTCAGCGAGCAGGAGAGCCAGGCGGTTTTCCTGCTCAAGCAGCAGAGCGTTGCCCGCATCGACATCGTCAACTTCATCGCCCATGGCATTTCCAAGGTGCCTGGTCAGGGTGATCAGAGCGACAGCGAGCAGGAAATCAACGACGAGGAAGGCGGTGAGGCCGTCTCCACCAATCATCCCCTGGAAGCTTATGCCAGCAACCTGAACGAGCTCGCTCGTCAGGGCCGCATCGACCCTCTGGTCGGGCGCGAAAGCGAAGTCGAGCGCGTGGCTCAGATCCTGGCCCGTCGGCGCAAGAACAACCCGCTGCTGGTTGGCGAGGCCGGTGTCGGCAAAACGGCGATCGCCGAAGGCCTGGCCAAGCGTATCGTTGATGGTCAGGTACCCGACCTTCTCGCCGATAGCATCGTTTTCTCCCTCGACCTGGGCGCGCTGCTCGCGGGCACCAAGTACCGCGGCGACTTCGAGAAACGCTTCAAGGCGCTGCTCAACGAGTTGCGCAAGCGGCCTCATGCGATCCTCTTCATTGATGAGATCCACACCATCATCGGTGCCGGTGCGGCTTCGGGCGGCGTGATGGATGCGTCCAACCTGCTCAAGCCGCTGCTGTCTTCCGGCGAGATCCGTTGCATCGGCTCGACGACCTTCCAGGAATTCCGCGGCATCTTCGAGAAAGACCGCGCACTCGCTCGGCGCTTCCAGAAGGTCGATGTGGTCGAACCTTCCGTGGATGACACCGTCGGCATCCTGCGCGGCCTGAAAGCTCGTTTCGAACAGCATCACCACATCGAGTACAGCGATGAGGCGTTGCGCGCCGCCGCCGAGCTGGCGTCTCGCTACATCAACGACAGACACATGCCCGACAAGGCCATCGACGTGATCGACGAGGCGGGCGCCTATCAGCGTCTCCAGCCCGAAGAGCGGCGTGTGGCGCGCATCGACGTGGCACAGGTGGAAGACATCGTGGCGAAGATCGCCCGTATTCCCCCCAAACACGTGTCTAGCGACGATAAGGAGCTGCTGCGTAACCTGGAGCGCGACCTCAAGCTCACCGTGTTCGGCCAGGATGCAGCCATCGACTCGCTGTCGACGGCAATCAAGCTGTCTCGTGCAGGGTTGAAGGCGCCTGACAAGCCGGTGGGTTCGTTCCTCTTCGCCGGACCGACCGGTGTCGGCAAGACCGAAGCGGCGCGGCAACTGGCGAAAGCCATGGGCATCGAGCTGGTGCGCTTCGACATGTCGGAGTACATGGAACGGCACACCGTTTCCCGGCTGATCGGCGCGCCTCCGGGCTACGTCGGCTTCGACCAGGGCGGTCTGCTTACGGAAGCGATCACCAAGCAGCCGCATTGCGTGTTGCTGCTCGATGAGATCGAGAAGGCGCACCCGGAAGTCTTCAACCTGCTGCTGCAGGTGATGGACCATGGCACGCTGACCGACAACAATGGGCGCAAGGCGGATTTCCGCAACGTGATCCTGATCATGACCACCAACGCCGGTGCGGAAACCGCGTCGCGCGCCTCAATCGGCTTCACCCATCAGGATCACTCTTCAGATGCCATGGAGGTCATCAAGAAGAGCTTCACTCCGGAGTTCCGCAACCGCCTGGACACCATCATCCAGTTCGGCCGCCTGAGCACCGAAGTGATCAAGAGCATCGTCGACAAGTTCCTCACCGAACTGCAGGCGCAGCTCGAGGACAAGCGCGTGCAACTCGAAGTCAGCGATGCCGCTCGCGGCTGGCTGGCAGAGCGTGGTTACGATGCGCAGATGGGGGCTCGGCCGATGGCGCGCCTGATTCAGGACAAGATCAAGCGTCCTCTGGCCGAAGAGATCCTGTTCGGCGAACTGGCAGAGCATGGAGGAATCGTGCACATCGATGTCGAGGCCGGTGAATTGGCCTTCGAGTTCGAAACCACGGCGGAAGTGGCCTAACCGCTTCCTTCCGGACTGCGCAATAACGAAAACGCCCGGCTAGACCGGGCGTTTTTCATGACGCGAAAACTTCAGCGGGCACGGTAGGTGATGCGGCCTTTGCTCAAGTCGTAGGGCGTCAGTTCAACACGAACCTTGTCGCCGGTGAGAATGCGGATGTAGTTCTTGCGCATCTTTCCGGAGATGTGCGCGGTAACGACGTGCCCGTTTTCCAACTCCACTCGGAACATGGTGTTGGGTAGGGTGTCGACGACAGTGCCTTCCATTTCGAAGCTGTCTTCTTTCGACATTCAGTAAAGCCCTCGGTGTTCTATAGGTGGCCGGACGCAAACGGCGCCTGGCAAAAGCGGCGTGCATTGTGCCCGAAAATGTGTCTTGTCGCCAAGCGATTCAGGTCAGAGCGACCCAGCGCTGGTTGACGAACAGCTCTATCGGCCGGTACTGGGTCTTGTAATTCATCTTCCGACAATTCTTGATCCAGTAGCCGAGGTAGACCGCGTGGAGGCCAAGACGTGCGGTCTCGCCGATCTGCCAGAGAATGGCGTAGCGGCCGAGGCTGCGGCGTTCTTCATCGGGGTCGTAGAAGGTGTAAACCGCGGAAAGACCGTTCGGCAGCAGGTCGGTGACGGCGATCGCCATCAGCCGGTCGTCAAGACGGAACTCGTAGAAGCGCGCGAAATTCAGGTCGCGGACGAGAAAGGTGCTGAACTGATCGCGGCTCGGCGGATACATATCGCCATCGGCGTGGCGCTGTTCGATGTAGCGCGCGTAGAGCGCGTAATACTCTTCGCTGAACTTGGGCCGTACCGGCATGACGCACAGGTCGGCATTGCGCTTGAGAATGCGTTTCTGCTGGCGATTGGGTTGAAACTGGTCGGCTGGAATACGCGCAGGGACGCAAGCCGAGCAACGCTGGCAGTGAGGCCTGTAGAGGTGATCGCCACTGCGACGAAAGCCCATCTCCGACAGCCCGGCATACACCTGCGCATCCATGAGCTGGCTGGGATCGAGGAACAGGGTGGTGGCCTGCTCGCCGGGCAGATAGCTGCATGGATGAGGCTGGGTGGCGTAGAACTTCAGGCGAGCCAGCTCTGTCATCGTCGGCACTCGGGTGGACCTGACGCCAGTGTAAGCCAGGCTGCCGGTAACGCCTAGACGAGCCAGTCGGCGGTCGTCGGTTGATCCAGGTGGCGTTCGAGCCACCCGGCGAACTCGGCGCGGGAAATCGAGCGTGCGCCGAAACTCTGCAGGTGCTGGGTGGGCATCTGGCAATCGATCAGGACGAAACCCCACTGCCTCAAACGCTCAACCAGCGTAACGAAACCCACCTTGGAGGCATTGTCGACCCGACTGAACATCGACTCGCCGAAGAACAGTTGCCCCATCGCCAGTCCATAGAGCCCACCCACCAGTTCATCGTCCAGCCACACCTCCACCGAATGGGCGAAGCCCAACTCGTGCAAGCGCAGGTAGGCCTGCTGCATCGGCTCGGTGATCCAGGTGCCATCGCTGTAGGCGCGAGGTCCGGCGCAGCCCTGCAGGACGTCCACGAAGGCACTGTCAAAAGTCACCCGGAAGCGTTGTTGGCGAAGAACCTTCGCCAGACTGCGGGAAACGTGAAGTGCTTCGGGCGGTAGAACGGTGCGCGGGTCGGGCGACCACCAGAGTATGGGCTGGCCATCCTGGAACCACGGGAAGCAGCCATGTCGATAGGCCCGGATCAGGCGTTCGGCGCTGAGATCGCCACCCGCGGCGAGCAGGCCATTGGGCTCGCGCATGGCTTTGCTCAGCGGCGGGAATTCCAGCGAATCGCGGGAGAGCCAGGTCAGCATGGCGGGGGAGGGCGACAGGCAGGCCACGGGCCCGCCCGAAGGCTCAGATATCGTCGAGGAATTTTTCGGCGTCCAGCGCGGCCATGCAGCCGGCGCCTGCCGAAGTGATTGCCTGGCGATAGACGTGGTCGGCCACGTCGCCGGCGGCGAATACGCCCTCGATGCTGGTGGCTGTGGCGTTGCCTTCACCGCCGCCGCGCACGATCAGATAGCCGTCACGCATTTCCAGCTGGCCCCGGAACAGGTCGGTGTTGGGTTTGTGGCCGATAGCGATGAAAACACCGGCCAGCGGCAGCTCCTTGGTCGTTCCGCTCAGGGTGTCTTTCAGGCGCACGCCGGTCACGCCGCTGGCATCGCCCAGGACCTCGTCCAGCGCATGGTTCCAATGGATGCGGACGTTGCCGTTGGCGGCTTTGTCGAACAGCTTGTCCTGCAGGATCTTCTCCGAGCGCAGCTTGTCGCGACGGTGGACCAGATGGACCTCCTTGGCGATGTTCGACAGATACAGGGCTTCCTCGACGGCGGTGTTGCCACCGCCCACCACGCAGACGACCTGGTTGCGGTAGAAGAAGCCGTCGCAGGTGGCACAAGCGGACACGCCGCGACCAGCGAAGGCTTCCTCGGAAGGCAAGCCGAGGTACTGGGCAGAGGCGCCGGTGGAAATGATCAGGGCATCGCAGGTGTAGGTGGCGTTGTCGCCCTTGAGGGTGAACGGACGCTGCTGCAACTCGGCGGTATGGATATGGTCGTAGACGATCTCGGTATCGAAGCGCTCGGCGTGTTTCTGCATGCGCTCCATCAGCGCCGGGCCGGTCAGCCCCTCGACATCGCCGGGCCAGTTGTCGACTTCGGTGGTGGTGGTGAGCTGTCCACCGGGCTGGATTCCGGTGATCACCAGCGGCTTCAGATTGGCCCGGGCGGCGTACACCGCAGCGGTGTAGCCCGCGGGACCGGAGCCCAGAACGATCAGCCGCGAATGCTTGACTTCACCCATAAAAAGACTCCATAAGCCTTTGTCACAAAAGAGAATGCATGCTCCAATTGGGCCGCACGCAAGGAATGCCAATTATGCTACACCGAAGAATGGGCGAGCGGGGAGCAGCGGTTTTCCGACACCGCGCCCGGGCGGTCGACATGGGCAGCGCCTTGGCAAAGCCGTACAATGGACCGCATTTTCGCCGTCATCGTTAGTTGGCGCGCCCCGAGCGCAGGAAAGACGTGTTTTGAAGAATTCCAGTTCTACCCTCCAAACCCCTCCCTGGCGACAGCAACTGAACTACCGCCTGAAGGAGGGCGCGCTGATCGCCCTGGGTGCGCTTTGCCTGTACCTGTGGATGGCGTTGCTCACCTACGACCAGAACGATCCGGGCTGGTCGCACACCAGCCGCGTGGAGCAGGTGCAGAACGCGGCCGGCCGTGCCGGCGCCTGGTTCGCCGACATCCTGTTCATGGCCCTCGGCTATTTCGCCTACCTGTTCCCCTTGTTGTTGGCAGTGAAGACCTGGCAGGTGTTCCGTAACCGCCACCAGCCCTGGCAGTGGAACGGCTGGCTGTTTTCCTGGCGTCTTATCGGCCTGGTGTTCCTGATTCTCTCCGGCGCTGCGCTGGCGTATATCCACTTCCATTCCACCAACAGCATGCCGGCATCGGCGGGCGGCGCGCTGGGCGAGAGCCTCGGCCAACTGGCCGTCGCCGCGCTGAACGTGCAGGGCAGCACGCTGCTGTTCCTGGCGCTGTTCCTCTTCGGCCTCACCGTATTCGCCGACCTGTCCTGGTTCCGCGTGATGGACATCACCGGCAAGATCACCCTGGATCTGCTGGAGCTGATCCAGAGCGGCATGAACCGCTGGTGGAGCGCCCGCAACAACCGCAAGCAACTGGTCGCCCAGTTGCGCGAGGTGGACGACCGGGTGAATACCGTGGCAGCGCCACTGGTGCCCGATCGCCGCGAACAGGCCAAGGTCAAGGAGCGCCTGATCGAGCGCGAGGAAGCGCTGACCAAGCACATGAGCGAGCGCGAGAAGCGCCAGCCCCCGGTGATCACGCCTCCGGCGCCGGCGAAAGCCGCTGAGCCGAGCAAGCGGGTACTGAAGGAAAAGCAGGCGCCGTTGTTCGTCGACAGCGCCATCGAAGGTTCGCTACCGCCCATTTCGATCCTCGACCGCGCCGAGAAGAAGCAGAAAAGTTTCTCTCCGGAGTCCCTTGAGGCGATGTCGCGGCTGCTGGAAATCAAACTCAAGGAATTCGGCGTCGAGGTGATCGTCGAGTCCGTGCATCCGGGGCCGGTGATCACCCGCTTCGAGATTCAGCCCGGCATCGGCGTCAAGGTCAGCCGCATTTCCAACCTGGCCAAGGACCTTGCGCGCTCGCTGGCGGTGATCAGCGTGCGGGTGGTCGAGGTCATTCCCGGCAAGACCACGGTCGGCATCGAGATTCCCAACGAGGATCGCCAGATCGTGCGCTTCTCCGAAGTGCTCGAATCCAGCGAGTACGACGACGCCAAGTCGCCGGTCACCCTGGCCCTGGGCCACGACATCGGCGGCAAGCCGATCATCACCGACCTGGCGAAGATGCCGCACCTGCTGGTCGCGGGTACCACCGGCTCCGGTAAGTCGGTGGGTGTCAACGCGATGATCCTGTCGATCCTGTTCAAGTCCGGTCCGAAGGACGCACGACTGATCATGATCGACCCGAAGATGCTCGAACTGTCGATCTACGAGGGCATTCCGCACCTGCTGTGTCCTGTGGTCACCGACATGAAGGAGGCAGCCAACGCGCTGCGCTGGAGCGTTGCCGAGATGGAGCGGCGCTACAAGCTGATGTCGAAGATGGGCGTGCGCAACCTGGCCGGCTTCAACCGCAAGGTGAAGGAGGCCGAGGAAGCGGGCACGCCGCTTGCCGATCCGCTCTACAAGCGCGAGAACATGCACGACGAGGCGCCGCTGCTCGAGCACCTGCCGACCATCGTGGTGGTGGTCGACGAGTTCGCCGACATGATGATGATCGTCGGCAAGAAGGTCGAAGAGCTGATCGCGCGTATAGCACAGAAGGCGCGGGCTGCAGGCATCCACCTGATCCTCGCCACCCAGCGCCCCTCGGTGGACGTGATCACCGGCCTGATCAAGGCCAATATCCCGACCCGCATGGCGTTCCAGGTGTCGAGCAAGATCGACTCGCGGACCATCATCGACCAGGGCGGCGCGGAGCAATTGCTCGGCCACGGCGACATGCTCTACATGCCGCCGGGCACCAGCCTGCCGATTCGTGTGCACGGCGCCTTCGTGTCCGACGAGGAAGTCCACCGCGTGGTCGAGGCCTGGAAGCTGCGTGGCGCGCCGGATTACAACCAGGACATCCTGGCCGGCGTCGAGGAGGCCGGCAGCGGCTTCGACGGCGGCAGCGGCGAGGGTGGCGAGGACAGCGAGGACGATCCGCTCTACGACGAGGCGGTCAACTTCGTGCTGGAAAGCCGCCGCGCGTCGATTTCCGCCGTGCAGCGCAAGCTGAAGATCGGCTACAACCGCGCCGCGCGGATGATCGAATCGATGGAAATGGCCGGCGTAGTGACCTCGATGAACACCAATGGCTCGCGCGAAGTGATCGCGCCGGGGCCGACCCGCGACTGACTGATGAGGATTTCCATGCGCCTGTTTCGCGTGCTGTTGCTGTCCCTGCTGGGTTTCGCCGCTATGCCGGCCCACGCCGACCAGGATGCGTCGGTGAAGCGCCTGACCGAACTGCTCCAGCAGGCGCAGACCCTGACCTCGCGCTTCACCCAGCTGACCCTCGACGCCTCCGGCGCCAACCTGCAGGAAACCGCCGGCGAGCTGGCGTTGAAACGTCCGGGGCTGTTCCGCTGGCACACCGATGCGCCGCAGGAGCAACTGCTGGTCTCGAATGGCGAGAAGGTCTGGCTGTACGACCCGGACCTGCAGCAGGTCACCGTGCAGAAGCTCGACCAGCGCCTGACCCACACGCCCGCGCTGCTGCTGTCCGGCGACGTCTCGCAGATCAGCGAGAACTTCGAGATCAGCCACAAGGAAGCCGGCGGCGTGGTCGATTTCGTGCTCAAACCCAAGGCCAAGGACACGCTGTTCGACAACCTGCGCGTGTCTTTCCGCAACGGCACCATCAACGATATGCAGCTGATCGACAGCGTTGGCCAGCGCACCAACATCCTGTTCCTCGGCGTGAAAATGAATCAGCCGATCGACGCCGGGCAATTCGACTTCAAGATTCCCGAAGGCGCCGACGTCATTCAGGAATAAGAGGCTCGCGCGTTTCCCATGGACCTGTTCCGCTCTGACCCGGTAGCCCAGCCGCTGGCTGCGCGTTTACGCGCTGCCACGCTGGACGAGTACGTCGGTCAGGAGCACCTTCTGGCGCGCGGCAAGCCGCTGCGCGAGGCGCTGGAGCAGGGCGCGCTGCACTCGATGATCTTCTGGGGCCCGCCGGGTGTCGGCAAGACCACGCTGGCGCGACTGCTGGCGCAGGTCTCGGAAGCGCATTTCGAGACGATTTCGGCGGTGCTTTCCGGGGTCAAGGAAATTCGCCAGGCGGTCGAGATGGCCAAGCAGCAGGCCGCGCAGTACGGTCGCCGGACCATACTCTTCGTCGACGAAGTGCACCGTTTCAACAAGAGCCAGCAGGACGCCTTTCTCCCGTACGTGGAGGACGGCACGCTGATCTTCATCGGCGCGACCACGGAAAATCCCTCGTTCGAGCTCAACAACGCGCTGCTCTCGCGGGCGCGGGTCTACGTGCTCAAGAGTCTCGACGAAGCGGCGATGCGCAAGCTGGTGGAGCGTGCGCTGGGTGAGGACAAGGGGCTCGGACAGCGCCACCTGAGCCTGCCCGAGGAAAGCTTCCAGATTCTCCTGGCCGCGGCCGACGGCGATGGTCGACGGCTGCTCAACTTGCTGGAAAACGCCTCCGACCTCGCCGAGGACGACGGCGAGATCGGCGTGAGCCTGCTGCAGAGCCTGCTCGGCGACAGCCGGCGACGCTTCGACAAGGGCGGAGAAGCCTTCTACGACCAGATTTCCGCGCTGCACAAGTCGGTGCGCGGCTCCAACCCGGACGCGGCGCTGTACTGGTTCGCCCGGATGATCGATGGCGGTTGCGATCCGCTGTACTTGGCGCGGCGGGTCGTGCGCATGGCGAGCGAAGAGGTCGGCAATGCCGATCCGCGCGCGCTGGCGCTGTGCCTCGACGCCTGGAACGTCCAGGAGCGCCTTGGCAGTCCCGAAGGCGAGCTGGCGATCGCCCAGGCGATCGTCTATCTGGCCTGCGCGCCGAAGAGCAACGCGGTCTACACGGGCTTCAACGCCGCCATGCGCGATGTCGCCGAGAACGGCTCGCACGAGGTGCCGCTGCACTTGCGCAATGCGCCGACCAAGCTGATGAAGCAGTTGGGCTACGGCGAGGAATACCGCTACGCCCACGACGAGCCGGACGCCTACGCCGCGGGTGAGGACTATTTCCCCGAAGACATGCAACCGCGCCAATACTACCGGCCGGTGCCGCGTGGCCTGGAAAGCAAGATTCGCGACAAGCTCGATCACCTCACGGCACTGGACCGGGCCAGCGCCCGACAACGGAGAAAGCCATGATCCGCCTGATCCTCGCCGTTGCCCTGGGCGGTGCGCTGGGCTCGGTCGCCCGTTTCCTGACCTCGGCCTGGATGGTCAGCCACTGGCCGCGTCACTACTTTCTCGGCACCTTCGCGGTGAACATCGTCGGCTGCCTCGCCATCGGCTACCTGTACGGCCTGTTCCTGATCCGCACCGACCTGCCCTTGGAGCTGCGCCTTGGCCTCACCGTCGGCGTACTCGGCGGCCTGACCACCTTTTCCTCGTTCAGCATGGAAGTGGTACGGTTGTTCGAGGGCGGCCAGACGGGCCTCGCCGTCGGTTACCTGGGCTGCAGCATCCTCGGCGGTTTATTAGCGGTCTGGGCCGGTTTATCCTTCGCACGCCTTTGAATTCCTTTCGCCGGCGACCGCCGGCGTCCTCCTTTAGGTTCCAGCTGAGATTTGCACATGCTCGATTCCAAGTTGATACGCAGCCAACTACACGACGTCGCCGCACGCCTGGCCACGCGTGGCTATTCGTTGGACGTCACGCGTATCGAAGCGCTCGAAGCCCAGCGCAAGAGCGTCCAGACCCGCACCGAACAACTGCAGGCCGAGCGCAATGCCCGCTCCAAGAGCATCGGCCAGGCGAAGCAGCGCGGTGAGGACATCGCGCCGCTGTTGGCCGAGGTCGATCGCATGGGCGGCGAGCTGGACGAGGGCAAGCGCGAGCTGGACGGCATCCAGCTGGAACTGGACAACCTGCTGTTGGGCATCCCCAACCTTCCGCATGAATCCGTGCCGGTCGGCGCGGACGAGGAGGGCAACGTCGAAGTGCGCCGCTGGGGTACGCCGAAGGTCTTCGATTTCCCGGTGCAGGACCACGTGAGTCTCGGCGAACGGCATGGCTGGCTGGATTTCGAGACGGCCGCCAAGCTTTCCGGCGCGCGCTTTGCCCTGCTGCGCGGGCCGATCGCCCGGCTGCACCGCGCCCTGGCGCAGTTCATGATCAACCTGCACACCGCCGAGCACGGTTACGAGGAGGCCTACACGCCTTATCTGGTGCAGGCCTCGGCGTTGCAGGGTACCGGCCAGTTGCCGAAGTTCGAGGAAGACCTGTTTCGCATCGCTCGTGAGGACCAGGCCGACCTGTACCTGATCCCGACCGCCGAAGTCTCGCTGACCAACATCGTCGCCGGGCAGATCCTCGATCCGAAGCTGCTGCCGCTGAAATTCGTCGCCCACACGCCCTGCTTCCGCAGCGAGGCCGGCGCGTCGGGCCGCGATACCCGCGGGATGATCCGCCAGCACCAGTTCGACAAGGTCGAAATGGTGCAGATCGTCGACCCCGCCACCTCCTACGAGGCGCTGGAGAACCTGACGGCCAACGCCGAGCGCGTCCTGCAGCTGCTCGAACTGCCGTACCGCGTGCTCGCACTCTGCACCGGTGACATGGGCTTCGGCGCTACCAAGACCTACGACCTGGAAGTCTGGGTGCCGAGCCAGGACAAGTTCCGCGAGATTTCCTCGTGCTCGAACTGCGGCGACTTCCAGGCGCGCCGCATGCAGGCGCGCTATCGCAACCCGGAAACCGGCAAGCCCGAGCTGCTGCACACGCTCAACGGCTCCGGCCTTGCCGTCGGGCGGACGCTGGTGGCGGTGCTGGAGAACTACCAGCAGGCCGACGGTTCGATCCGCGTGCCCGAAGTGCTCAAGCCCTACATGGGCGGTATCGACCTCATCGGTTGATGATTCCGTCGCCGGATACGCGTATCCGGCGACGCTCCTGACTCGTCGCGTCTCTCTCGCAGGCCGCCATGGACTATCTCCCGCTTTTCCATAACCTCCAGGGCCGTTGCGTGCTGCTCGTCGGCGGTGGCGAGGTGGCGCTGCGCAAGTCGCGTCTGCTCGCCGATGCCGGCGCGTCGCTGCGCGTCGTTGCGCCGGAGATCGTCCCCGAGCTGCGAGCGCTAGCTGGCCGGGGCGCACATCTTCGCGGCTATGCGAGCGTTGATCTGCAGGGCGCCTGCCTGGTCATCGCGGCCACTGACGACGAGATGCTGAACGCGCGGATATCCAGTGAAGCCAAGGCGCTGGGTATTCCGGTCAATGTGGTGGACGCCCCGGCGTTGTGCAGTGTGATCTTTCCCGCCATCGTCGACCGCTCGCCGCTGATCGTCGCGGTGTCCAGCGGCGGCGACGCCCCGGTGCTGGCACGGCTGATCCGCGCCCGCATCGAGACCTGGATTCCGGCGCGCTACGGCGAGCTGGCCGGCCTGGCCAAACGGTTCCGCTCGCGGGTGAAGACGCTGTTTCCCAGCGTCCGCGAGCGCCGGGTGTTCTGGGAAGACGTACTCCAAGGGCCGATCGCCGAACGCGTGCTGGCCGGGCAGGGCGATGAAGCCCAGCGCCTGCTGGAAAACCGGTTGGCCGGTGCGCCCGAGCCGGCGGGCGGGGAGGTGTACCTGGTCGGCGCCGGCCCGGGCGATCCGGATCTGCTGACCTTCCGCGCCCTGCGTCTCATGCAGCAGGCCGATGTGGTGCTCTACGACCGACTCGTTGCCCCGGCGATCGTCGAGCTTTGCCGCCGCGATGCCGAGCGCATCTATGTCGGCAAGCGTCGCGCCGAGCATGCGGTGACCCAGGAACGCATCAACCAGATGCTCATCGAGCTGGCGGAAGAGGGCAAACGGGTGCTTCGCCTCAAGGGTGGCGATCCGTTCATCTTCGGTCGTGGCGGCGAGGAAATCGAAGGCCTGGCGGCGCGCGGCATTCCGTTCCAGGTGGTGCCCGGCATCACCGCCGCCAGCGGCTGCGCGGCCTACGCCGGAATCCCGCTCACCCACCGCGACTACGCGCAGTCGGTGCGCTTCGTCACCGGACACCTGAAGGACGACAGCTACGACCTGCCCTGGGCCGACCTGACCTCGCCCGGACAGACGCTGGTGTTCTACATGGGCCTGGTCGGGCTACCGGTGATCTGCGAGCGGCTGATCGCGCATGGGTGTGCGTCGAGTACGCCGGCGGCGCTGGTACAGCAGGGCACCACCGCCGCACAGCGGGTGTTCACCGGCACGCTGGCGGACTTGCCTGGACTGGTCGCGGCCCATGAGGTCCATGCGCCGACCCTGATCATCGTTGGCGAAGTGGTACGGCTGCATGAGAAGCTGGCCTGGTTCGAAGGTGCCGCCGCCGACGCCTGAAGGCGTCTTACGCCTGCCAGACCCCCTTGCCTGGCAACCGCTCGCGGTCGTGCGGGCGTATGAAGTCCAGCGCGGGGCCGTCCGGAATGATGCCGGTCGGATTGATGGTCTTGTGACTGGCGTAGTAATGCCCCTTGATGTGGGTGAAGTCGACGGTATCGGCGATCCCCGGCCACTGGTACAGCTCGCGCAGCCAGTTGGACAGATTCGGGTAGTCCTCGATGCGCAGACGGTTGCACTTGAAGTGACCGTGGTAGACGGCGTCGAAGCGAATCATCGTGGTGAACAGCCGCAGGTCGGCCTCGGTGAGGTATTCACCGGCCAGGTAGCGGCGTTCGCCCAGCAAGGTGTCGAGGCGGTCGAGTTCGTCGAACAACTCGGCGAAGGCTTCCGAGTAGGCTTTCTGTGTGGTGGCGAACCCGGCGCGATAGACACCGTTGTTGACCGCCGGATAGATCCGCCCGTTGAGCGCGTCGATTTCCGCCCGCAACGCCTGCGGATAGAAATCCAGCGTGTTGCCGGTCAGTCCGCCGAACGCGCTATTGAACATACGGATGATCTCGGATGATTCGTTGCTGACGATCTCCGCGCGCTGCTTATCCCATAGCAGGGGCACGGTCACCCGGCCGCTGTACTTCGGGTCGTCACGCGTGTAGCGCTGATGCAGGAAGTCCAGGCCGTCCAGCGGGTCGCCGGTGGAGCCGTAGGCGCGATCGAAGGTCCAACCCTGCTCGGCCATCAACCATCCGACGACAGAGACGTCGATCAGTCCGCCGATGTCCTTGAGCCTGCGCATGATCAGCGTGCGGTGAGCCCAGGGGCAGGCCAGCGAAACGTAGAGGTGATAGCGCCCGGCTTCGGCCGCGAAACCCGGTTTGCCGCTTGGGCCGGCTTCGCCGTCTGCGGTGATCCAGTTGCGGCGCTGGGCCATCTCGCGTTTGAAACGGCCGTCCTCGCCGTTCTCGTACCACTGGTCATGCCAGCGCCCGTCGATCAAAAGCCCCATCGTCACATCCTCGCCAATTTCAGATTGGAGAGGAGTCTACCGGCATAGGTTCAATCGAATGGCGCAACTTACTGCCCATACGAATCGGCTAAATCGATGGATTGCGGGTTTCCCAGCAGGTTTTCGCCTGGGCGAAGGCCTCGTCGCGCGTGCGACCGAGGGCGCGCAAGCCCAGGGCAATGGTCGCCAGCACCGCCAATTGGCCGTAACTGTCTTCCACTTCGCCCAGCCAGAAGGCCTTCAGATGGGCGGGGTCCAGGCGCTCCGGCTTGACGTGGCGGAGCGCCGACAGCGCCGGCCAATCCTCATCCCAGTTTTCGCCGTTCGCGGTACCGAAGAGGTGCGAGGCGGCGTCGGGGTTGATTTCGATCTCGCCCCCGTCGCCTTTGACCACGATGGAGGTGTCGCCCAGCAGGTGGCTGGCTTCGCGGTGAACCGCTTGGTATCCGGGATGAAAGATACTCTGCAAGCCGCATCTGGCGCCCAGCGGGTTGAGCACACGGGCCAGCGAGTGGATCGGCGACCGCAGCCCGAGGATGTTGCGCAGGTCGATCATTCGCTGCAGCTCCGGCATCCAGGCGCCCAGCGGAATGAAGGCAATGGACTCGTGGTCGAGGCTTTGCGCCACTTCGTCCCAGTTGGCGCAGCAGGGCAGGTCCAGCAGTTCCAGCAGTTGCTCGCTGTACAGGCGCCCGGCGGTGTGCGCGCCGGCGCCATGGATGAGGATGCGCACGCCGTGCCGCGCGAGACACTTGGCAGCCAGGAGGAACCAGGGCAGGTGGCGCTTCTTGCCGGCGTAGGTCGGCCAGTCCAGGTCGAGGGGAATGGCTGGGGGCGAAAGGCGAGCACGTACCGCCTCGGTGAACCCGGCAAGCTCTTCGGCGCTTTCTTCCTTGTGCCGCAGCAGCATGAGGAAAGCACCGAGCTGGGTATCCTCCACCTTGCCATCGAGCAGGAAGCCCATGGCCTCGCGCGCTTCCTCGCGGGTGAGCCCTCGGGCGCCGCGCTTGCCTTTGCCGAGGATGCGCACGTAATGGGCGAAAGGGTGTTCGGCGGGCGTCACCAGATTCATAACCTGACTCATAGACAGTTGCTCGGTTTCGGCAACCCGGCGAGCTTGGCCGCGAGTTTCGCCGGGGTACCCTGGAAGAGATGGTTGAGGTGCAGGCTGTTGCCTTTTTCAGGGCCCAGCTTGAGCGCCACGTACTTGATCAGCGGGCGGGTGGCCGGCGACAGCTGGAATTCGGCATAGAAGGCGCGCAACAGGTCGAGGATTTCCCAGTGTGCGGTCTGCAGCGCCAGCCCTTCGCGCTCGGCCAGGACGGCGGCAACCGCTGTCGACCAGTCATCCAGGCGAACCAGATAGCCATCCTTGTCCAGGGCGATGCTCCGTCCTTCGACGTCGATGCTGCTCATAGCCAGCCATTCACCTTGTCGAAACGGCCGCACAGCTCGACGAAGCCCGGATAGTCGACGACCGTGCAGTGTGCCGGCGCACTGACCCCGCGCGCGTGAAGGTCTTCGTCAAGGGCGAACAGTGGAAAGCCTTTCGGCAGGGCAGCCAGCTCGCGCGCGGGCTGGCTGTCGCCGCGCAGCGCGTACGTGGCGTCGCCGGTGAGCAGGACGCCATCGCGGCTGCCGAGCAGGCGCAGGCAGCTGTCGAACCGATCATCGCCGAAGGGCGAATGGGAAAGCAGATGCAGGGTGGTCATCAGAGCGTCACCAGCAGGTCGAAACGATCGAGCAGGGTGCGCAACGCCCCATCGTCCAGCGGCGTCACCGGCAGGTCGAGCGCCTCCGCGGAGAGGCCGCGGGCGTCGAGGCTGCGCTGATCGACGTACAGTTCGTCGACACCGAACATCGGCAATGCCCGCAGGTTGGCGCTCAGGTCCTTCTGCTGGACGGCGGCGGCCTGCTGCGCGGTGGCCAGCTGCAGCACGCCGTCGTCGAGAAACAGCAGCGCGACCGGCAGATCGAACGCACCGCCAGCGAGGGCGATATCCAGGGCCTCACGGGCGCCGCTGCCACTCCAGGGTGACTGCCTGCAGACCAGCAACATCGACTTGGCCATCACGGACCTCCGAAACAGACGAGGCGATCGGCGAGCTGCGCCGCTTCATGCAACTGTCCCAATCCTGACAGTTCCCAAGGCGCGGCTACGCTTGCGCTGCGCTGGTAACGCTGCGCCTCGCCCTCATCCAGAACGCCACGGCGCAGGGCCGCGGCGATGCAGACCACAGCATCCAGCGCGTGCCGCTCGACCAGTTCCCGCCAGTCGGCCGGCAGATCGAGTTCGTCCTGCGGGGTTACCGGATTGGTGGACGCGTTGTGCACACCGTCCTGATAGAAGAACAGCCGCACGATCTGATGCCCGCCCGCCAGTGCCGCCTCGGCAAAACGCAGGGCCCGGCGTGAGGAGGGCGCATGGGGTGGAGCGAACAGGGCGATGGCGAATTTCATGGCACGAACGCGGCTTACGAACAGGCCGCCATGATAGGGTGCTTTGCCGTTCCGTGCAGCGCCCATCGGCATCGGGGAAGCAGATCCGGTCAGCCCGTCCGGCGTCGGAGCAGGATGTTCCTACGAAGCCGCATGCTGTTCGTCCGGTAATTGCCTGTTACTACGGGACTCTTTCTGGAAATGGCGGTCAGTGACTCTATGAGAAGCCGGGCGCCATTGCCCGACGCATCCTTTCGCAGGTGTTGTTTTGCACAAGTCAGTCCTGGTCGTAGACGACGAGCCCGATATTCTCTCCATGCTGCTGGAGCACCTGGCCGATTGTGGTTATGACGCCTACGGCGCCGGCAACACCGCCCAGGCCATGGATGTGCTCCAGGCACACGACGACATCAACCTGCTCATCTCGGATTTCCGCCTGAACGATGGCACCAACGGCATGATGGTGGCGGAGGCTGCGCTGAAGAAACTTCCGATGATCAAGGTGCTGTTCATCAGCGGTCATCCCTACGAAGTCTGGTCGGCGAAGAACTTCAAGAGCCTGAATGCCCAACTGGTCAGCAAACCCTTCAGGCTCGAGCAACTGGACGCATCGATTCACCAGCTCGTCGGTTCGGCGGCCTGACCGATTTCATCGATTGTCTGGAGGTGACCATGATCCATTACGTACCGCAGCCTCAGGTGACACGGCTACCGATGTGGCGCGCCGATGAGTCTCCGCTGAACGATCTGGACGAGACCGAAAGCGAGATCGACGAAGACCAGCCATTGCCGGATGAGGTACTGGAAAACCTTACCGAAGAGGCCGATGTCCCCGCGGCAATCCCCGATCCGGGGCCGATGTAGCCAGCCCGAGAAGCCCCGCATCCGCGGGGCTTCTGCTATGTGCTCTGCAGCGGCTGATGGAAGGTGAACGTGGTGCCGGCCTCGCGGCTCGACGTTACCGTCAGGCTGCCGCCATGGGCACGCGCGACCTCGCTGGCGATGTACAGCCCCAGGCCAAGACCGGCTCGCGGCAGATCGCTGAGCGGCCGGGAGTAGGGCAGGAACAGCCGCTCGAGCACACAGGCCGGAATAGGCTCGCCCTGGTTGCTTACCGAGATGCTGAAGCCACCTACGTTGCGCCCGATATTCACCTCGACCGTTCCATCCTGCGCGCCATGGGCGATGGCGTTGGCGACCAGGTTGGAAAGCAGTTGGCCGATCCGCTCGGGGTCGCAGCGAAACCCTTCCAGTCGCTCGATGTTCGCATTGATGACCCGTTCCGAATGAATCCGCTGAATCTCGGCAACCACGTGACGAAGGCTGTCCGCCAGGTTCGGGCACTCTCGCAGCTTCACCGGGATTCCGTCGCCCAAGCGTCCGCGGGCAAAATCGAGGACGTCCTCGACCAACTGCGACGCGCGCTGGTTGCTGCTCACGATGTGTTTCACCAGCCGCTCGGTGCGTTCATCCATAGGTTTGCGCATCAGCATTTCCGCACAGGCGTCGATCGCGAACAGCGGATTGCGCAGGTCGTGCCCCAGCACCGCGATGAACTGCTCGCGCAGCTCGGCGTTCTTTCGCTCCAGCAGCAGCGCGGCTTCCGTGCGCTGGAAGCCTTCCTCGGCCTCCAGCTGGATCGCCAGCAACCGTGCGAAGGACGCCATCATCGCGACGATGTGGGGCTCGGAGAGCTTGGCTGGAAGGGGATCCAGCGCGCAGAGGGTGCCGAAGAAGCTGCCGTCGGCGCGAATCACCGGATAGGAGATGTAGCTCTCGAACTTGTACAGGCGCGGGGTGTGATGGGTGCAGTAACGCTCGTCCATGCTCGCGTGATCGATGATCACCGGCTCGCGGGAGCCTCGTACCTCTTCGCACAGGGTGGTGGCGATTTCCAGCGTGTCGTTGACCTCCAGCCCGAAGCCCAGCAGATCCAGCACCGCGCACGCCGTCCAGTCACTCTCGGTGACCCGCGCCACCGCGACGAAACGCAGCCCCGTACTCTCCGCGATGACCTGCAGGATCGCCGGCACCGCGCTGATCCGCCCAATGGCGGATACGTCTGAAGCTATCGAGTGTTGCATGCCGATATCCACTGCAGGCGAAGAGCGCCGTTTCCCGAACAAGTGACGCCATCCCCACTCATGAAGGGGCGATGCGAGCGGCGTGGGAAGGTTGTTTCGGTAAAGCCTAAAAAAGAAAAGCCCGCACAGGGCGGGCTAAGAGCCATAACACACAGCAACACAAAGGAGTCATTTGCGTGAAAGGAAAGACTACGCCGGTGAAGGTGAAAGATTCGTGAAGAAAAAACCAGACATCGAGACCGGACTAGCTAGGCATTCGAAAGAAATTGCGGACCGGATGAATAATTGCGGACCAGACGTGGCTTCGGAAGAAAAAGCTGGAAGCCGCGTGATGTTTGGTGCCCGAAGCCGGGGTCGAACCGGCACGGGGTTACCCCCGAGGGATTTTAAGTCCCTTGCGTCTACCGATTTCGCCATTCGGGCGGTAGCGCTACAGCGTGATCGCCTGGCGGCGACGCGCGGAATATATACAGCGAGGCAAGTGCAGGCAAGGTTGCCCAGGCATTTTCCCTCGTGCCGAAATAGGGGGCAGCAGAAATGAAAAAACCCCGTAGATGCTTGATCTACGGGGCTTTCATAATGGAGGCCGATGTCGGAATCGAACCGGCGTACACGGATTTGCAATCCGCTGCATAACCACTCTGCCAACCGGCCTCAAAAACGAAGACGCCGCAAACTGCGGCGTCAACGTCAACAAACTGGAGCGGGAAACGAGACTCGAACTCGCGACCCCGACCTTGGCAAGGTCGTGCTCTACCAACTGAGCTATTCCCGCGTCTTGGTGACGGGCGCCATTCTAGCGATTCGGAACGCCCCGTCAACCCCTTGATTCAAAAAAGTTTATTTCTTTTCAGGGTTGATGCTCAGATGCGGCCATGCGGCGATCAGGTATTGCAGCATCGACCACAGCGTCAGCACCGCGGAGATGATCAGCAGGACGAAACCGAGCAGCACCCAGTTGCTCATTACCGGCGGGTTGGCCAGCAGGATGATCAGCGCGGCCATCTGCGCAGCAGTCTTCCATTTACCCCAGCTGGACACCGCGACATGGGCGCGGGCGCCAAGCTCGGCCATCCATTCGCGCAGGGCGGACACCACGATCTCGCGACCGATGATGATCGCAGCCGGCAGCGTCAGCCACAGCGTGGCGTGCTCTTCGACCAGCAGCACGAGGGCGACGGCGACCATCAGCTTGTCCGCCACCGGATCGAGAAAGGCGCCGAACGGCGTGCTCTGTTCCAAGCGGCGAGCAAGATAGCCGTCGAACCAGTCGGTGACCGCGGCAATGGCGAATACGCCGCTGGACGCCCAGTAGCTCCAGGAGAACGGCAGATAGAAGAAGAGGATGAAGACCGGGATCAGAAGAACGCGCAACACGGTGAGCAAATTTGGAATATTCATCGGCGCGAACTGGCTGCTAAGTGAAGCGGTATTCTACTCGCTGTGCAGGGCTGCATAAATCGACTCGGCGAGCTTTTTGCTGACGCCGGGCGCTTTGGCGATTTCCTCGGCACTGGCGCGGGCCAGCTCCTGCAGGCCGCCGAAGTGCTTGAGCAACTCCCTTCGACGCTTCGGCCCGACGCCCGCGACGTCCTCCAGCGTGGAGGTGCGACGGGTCTTGCCGCGGCGCGCACGGTGTCCGGTGATGGCGAATCGGTGCGCTTCGTCGCGGATTTGCTGGATCAGGTGCAGGGCAGGGGAATCGCCGGGCAGGGTGAATTCGTGGGCCGCATCGTTCAGGTACAGCGTTTCCAGGCCTGGCTTGCGCGTTACGCCCTTCGCCACGCCGAGCAGGATCAGATCCGGCACCGCCAGCTCCTGGAGCACCTCCTGGGCCATCGTCAGCTGGCCCTTGCCGCCGTCGACCAGCAGCACGTCCGGCAGCTTGCCTTCACCTTCCTTCAACTTGCTGAAGCGCCGGGTCAGTGCCTGGTGCATGGCGGCGTAATCGTCGCCCGCGGTGACGCCTTCGATGTTGTAGCGGCGATAGTCGGACTTCAACGGACCTTCCGGGCCGAACACCACGCAGGACGCCACCGTCGCCTCGCCGCTGGAATGGCTGATGTCGTAGCACTCCAGGCGCTGCGGCGGTTCATCGAGGCCGAGCGCTTCGGCCAGGGCGTCGAAGCGCGCACTGAGGTGTTGCCGGTTCGCCAGTCGCGCCGCCAGCGCCTGCTCGGCGTTGGTCACCGCCAGCGCCTGCCAGCGCGCACGCGTGCCGCGTACCCGATGGCTGATGTCGAGTTCGCGACCACGCAGTTCGTGGATCGCCGAGAGCAGCGTCGGGTAGTCATCGTGGAGCACGTTGACGATCAGTTCGCTGGGCAGGTCGCGTTCGCTGTTGGTCAGGTAGTACTGGGCGAGGAATGCGTAGAGCACCTCGCCGGTGTCTTCCTCGATGGCGACCTGCGGGAAGAAGTTCTTGCTGCCGAGTACCCGCCCGCCGCGCACGCTGATCAGGTGCACGCAGGCGCCGCCGGGGTTGACCATGGCCGCGACCACGTCGACGTCGCCGCTGCCGCCCTCCATGCTCTGCTGGTCCTGCACGCGACGCAGGATGGCGGCCTTGTCGCGCAGCTCGGCGGCCCGCTCGAAGTCCAAACGCATCGCCGCCTGCTCCATGTTCGCCGACAGCTCGGCCGACAGGGCGTTGCTGCGCCCTTCGAGGAACATCACCGAATGGCGCACGTCCTCGGCATATTCCTCGGGCTCGACCAGGCCCACGCAAGGGCCCTTGCAGCGTTTGATCTGGTATTGCAGGCAGGGCCGCGTGCGATTGCGGTAGTAGCTGTCTTCGCATTGCCGGACCAGGAACGCCTTCTGTAGCAGGCCGAGACTCTCGCGAATCGCTCCGGCGCTGGGGTAGGGGCCGAAATAGCGGCCCTTCTGCTTCTTCGCGCCGCGATGGATGCCCAGGCGAGGAAACGCGTCCTCGCTGGAAAGGAAGACGTACGGGTAGGATTTGTCGTCGCGCAGCAGGATGTTGTACGGCGGCCGCCATTCCTTGATCAGCGTCTGCTCCAGCAGCAGCGCCTCGGTTTCGTTGGCGGTGATGGTGGTTTCGATCTGCGCGATGCGCGCCACCAGGGCGGCGGTCTTCGGCGCCAGGCCGACCTTGCGGAAGTAACTGGCCAGCCGCTTCTTTAGGTTCTTCGCCTTGCCGACGTAGAGCAGCTTGGCGTCCACGTCGAACATGCGGTAAACGCCGGGGCGACCGCTGCAGTGGGCGAGGAAGGCGCTGGGGTCGAACGCGTGCGGCATCGTCAATTGATGGTGTCGACCATGCCGTGGCGCACCGCCAGCAGGGCCAATTCCACATCGCTGGTGATCGAGAGCTTCTCGTAGATGCGATAACGGTAGGTGTTCACCGTTTTCGGCGACAGGCAGAGCTTGTCGGAGATGCTCTGCACCTTCTGGCAATTGGCGATCATCAGCGCGATCTGGATCTCGCGCTCGGACAGCAGGTCGAACGGCGAACCGTTGACCTGCGGCTGGAACGACTTAAGTGCCAGTTGCTGGGCAATCTGCGGGCTGATGTAGCGCTGCCCGGCGAAGACCAGGCGAATAGCCTGGACCATTTCCTCCAGCGCGGCGCCCTTGGTCAGGTAACCGGCGGCACCGGCCTGCAGCAGGCGCGTGGGGAAGGGGTCCTCTTCGCAGATGGTCACCGCGATCACCTTGACGTCCGGCTGGCTGCGCAACAGCTTGCGTGTCGCTTCCAGACCGCCGATACCGGGCATCTTGATGTCCATGAGAACGATGTCGGGCTTGAGTTCGCGCGCTTTCTTCAGCGCCAGCTCGCCGCTGTCGGCCTGACCGATGACTTGCAGACCTTCTATATCTGCGAGCATTCGGGTAATGCCCGTACGTACCAGATCGTGATCGTCGACCACCAGGACCCTAATCAAGCGACACCTCGTTGCACAACGCCGTTTTCACAGCATCGCGTCACTTTAACAAAAAGCCGAAGCGTCACCTAGCACGGTGCAGGTAACGGGATGACCAGCGGACATAGGAGAGGGAGACGCGGTAGATGAATGGCGGAAGCGCAGAGATTCGAACTCTGGGACCTGTTACAGTCGGCGGTTTTCAAGACCGCTGCCTTAAACCACTCGGCCACACTTCCGCAGGTATTGCGGGCGGCAATAGTACCGGATCGCAACACGCTGTCAAACACTGTGCCTTGGCAGGCGGCGGGCCTTTGCTATGATCCGTTCATCCTTGCCGCAGGACCCATTTTTACAGGAGCGTTGCCATGCAAGATCGTGAATATTCCCTGAGCAGTCAGGTGCAAGTCGAACAGGCCGAGGTCGGTCGCGTTCTGCGCAACACCTACGGGCTACTGGCCATGACCCTGGCATTCAGCGGTCTGGTCGCTTTCGTCGCGCAGCAGATGCGCGTGGGCTACCCGAACTTCCTCATCGTGCTGGCGGGTTTCTACGGGCTGTTCTTCCTGACCGTGAAACTCCGCGACTCCGCCTGGGGATTGCTGTCGACCTTCGCCCTGACCGGGTTCATGGGCTACACGCTCGGCCCGATCCTCAACCGCTACATGGGCATGAGCAACGGCGCTGAAGTGATCAGCTCGGCATTCGCCATGACCGCACTGGTGTTCTTCGGTCTGTCGGCGTACGTGCTCACCACCCGCAAGGACATGAGCTTCCTCGCCGGTTTCATCACCGCGGGCTTCTTCGTCCTGCTGGGCGCAATGCTGGTCAGCCTGTTCTTCCAGATCAGCGGCCTGCAGCTCGCAATCAGCGCCGGCTTCGTGCTGTTCTCCTCGGCGGCGATCCTGTTCCAGACCAGCGCGATCATCCATGGTGGCGAGCGTAACTACATCATGGCGACCATCAGCCTCTACGTGTCGATCTACAACCTGTTCATCAGCCTGTTGCAGATCTTCGGCATCTTCGGTCGCGACGACTGATCCTGGCCGCGATGAATGAAGCCCGCTTCGGCGGGCTTTTTCATGCCTGGAGAAAGGCGGTGCGTCAGACCCTGCAAAATGCATGAGTGTTTCGCCCCCGCATTGCAGAATAAATGACGGCGCTGCAAGCAGCGCTCTCAGACCCCTGATAAACAAAGGCTTTAAGGGTAAAGCGGATTTGGCATGAAGGCTGCTTTAAAGATGCGAGTCCTGGCCCCACCCCCTTCGGAGTAGAACAATGACCATCTCCCTGCAGCCAATCATTTCCGCCTTTCCCGACTACACCGTAACCGCTACCCAGCGCCCGGATGGCAGCCAGTTGCTGTCGCTGGAGAAGGACGGCGTGCAGGTCACTCGGGTGATCCCTTCGCCCCAGTTGAGTGCTCCGGTTCGAGTGGAATGGCTCCTCAGCGCGATCCGCCGCGACATCGCCCAGGCCGGTGGCGTGGTCGCCGAAATCGCCGCCATGCAATCCCAGCGTCAGGCGGTCGCCCAGCATCCCTGAAGTCTGGAATTGACTGGAAAACGGCCCGACAGCGTCAGTCGCTGTCGGGCCGTTGCGTTTCCGGGGTCGAAGGCGGGGAGGTGTTCGATCCGCCCGAGCGCTCCGTCAGCCATTGCAGGCGGACCTGCAATTGCGCGGCGAAATGGCGAGCAGCACGCTCGTCCTGGAAGGTCAGGCAGCGTCGTCCGGCGCTTACCTGCCAAAGCCGTTGACCATGTTCCTCACGTACCTCGATGCGAACCACCATGAGCGGATTCCGATTCCCTGTCGCGCCGCAGATGGCGCGATGGGCGGAAGACTACGCGATCCGAACAGCGGGTTGAATCGGTCGCGCCTCAGTAAACCCAGACTTCCACACGACGGTTCTTGATCCGTCCCTCGTCTGCACTGTTGGCGGCCACCGGCATCTCGTCACCGAGCCCGGTGACCTCACGGAAGATCACGCCGGCCTTCGACAGTTCGCGGCGCACCGCCATGGCGCGCAGTTTGGACAGCAGCGAGGCGCGTTGCGGGTCGACCTTGTCGTCCGCGAAGCCGACCAGCACCGTGCGTTTGTAGAGTTTGTCGTTCTGTCGCAGGTACTCGGTAACGCGATCGATGTCCCGCTGGGCCTTGTTGTCCAGCCGGGCACTGCCGTGCTGGAAACGGAAATTCACCGACAGGCGCTGGGCCTCGCTGGCCAGCTGGAAGTACTCCGCAGGCATCGCCGGCGCAGCGGCGACCTGCATGGCACGCACGTCCTGGGCGACGAACCCGACCTTGGCGACGATCGCCTGGCCCGCGGCGCTGTGGGCGAAGGCGACCAGCGCCAGCACCCAGGGGTTGTTCTGCTCCGGAGAGTTGTAAAGGAACAGCCGGCGCGAGAGCGGATAGTCCTCGGTGGCGATCAGGCTGACCGAAGGTTCCATGGCTTGCGACTCTCCGGCCGAAATCGCCAGCGTCTTGGCCCTGCCCACCGAGGCCAGCCCTGCGAAACCGATGCCCTGCGGATCACCGGCGACGATCTCGGAGAGCTGGTCGCTGGATTCGAACCGCGCGGCGTCCGGCGCCAGGGCCTTGCCGTTGGCGACCAGCACCAGTTCCTTGAAGGTATCGAAGGTGCCGGACTTGTCGTCCCGCGCATACAGATGGATCGCCCCCGCCTTGCCACCGAGGGCCGCCCAGTCACGAATCTCGCCGGCGAACACCTTCGCCAGTTGCTCGCTGGTCAGGCTCTTCAGTCCGTTGTCGGGGTGTACGAGGATCGCCAGGCCATCGATGCCGATCACCTGTTCAGCGGAGCGGCTGCGCAGGTCACCCAGTTCGGCGAGTGCGGCGACTTCGCTGTCCTTGATCGGGCGGGACGAGGCAGCCAGCTCGGCGCGGCCTTGCTGGAGGGCGACGAACCCCGTGCTGGAACCGTGGGCGGCAATGTCCACGTGCACTTCGCGACCCTCGGCAGTGCGCGCGGATATGCGCTGCTCGTTCTCCGCCGGGCCGGGCTGGCTGCGCACCATGAGCAGACCCTGTTGGCGCATCAGCCCTTCGACCAGCGCCGGCGCCAGGCGCGCACCGATGGTATTTGAGCCCTGGATGCGCAGCAGCGGGGCGTTGCCCTCGGGGATCGGCAAGGCGGCGAACACCGACCAGGGCAGGGCGTAGCAGACGAAGCCGAGGATCAGCATGCCGAGCACGCGGCTCCAGGTATCGGCTTCGTGATCGGACGCGTGGGACATACGGCAGGCACCTGTTGGAGAGGAGGTGCCGGCAGACTAAGTCAGTTGCATGTCGCCCATATGACAACGGGAAAAACCCCGGTCAGCTCAGTTCGAGCCACACCGGCGCGTGGTCGGAAGGCTTCTCCATCGCGCGCAGCTCATAGTCGACGCCGGTGGCGAGGATGCGTTCCTGCAGCGGCCTGGAGGCCATGATCAGGTCGATGCGCAGGCCGCGCTTGGGCTCGTCCTCGAAGCCGCGACTGCGGTAGTCGAACCAGCTGAAGCGGTCTTCCACGGTCGGATTCTGCAACCGGAAGGTATCCGCCAGCCCCCAGCTCTTGAGCTTCTCGAGCCACTCGCGCTCCTCGGGCAGGAAGCTGCACTTGCCGGTACGCAACCAGCGCCTGGCGTTGTCGGCACCGATGCCGATGTCGCAATCCTGCGGCGAGATGTTGAAGTCGCCCATCACCAACAGGCGATGCTCGGGCTGAAAGCGTTCCTCGAGCAGGCGCTGCAGGTCGGCATAGAAACGCGTCTTGGCCGGGAACTTCACCGGATGATCGCGGCTTTCGCCCTGGGGGAAGTAACCATTGAACACATGGACCGGTTGGCCGTCGCCGTCGGCGAAGGTGCCGCCGATCCAGCGCCGCTGGGATTCCTCGTCATCGCCGGGGAATCCCTTGAACACTTCCAGCGGCTTCGCCAGGGACATCAGTGCAACGCCGTAATGACCTTTCTGCCCGTGGAAATGCACGTGGTAACCCAGCGCCTCGACTTCGGCGAAAGGGAACTGGTCGTCGGAGACCTTGGTTTCCTGCAGGCCGATGATGTCCGGGCGATGTTTTTCGACCAGTGCCGCCAGTTGGTGAGGACGTGCGCGCAGGCCGTTGATATTGAAGGAAACGACTTTCATCGCGGGACTCCTGGGAAAACCCCGATGCTAGCCCATCCGGCGCCGCGCCAGCCAGCGCTGGCGGCCCGCCCATGGCGCTGCTAACGTCAGCGAAGACCCATAACCATAACTAGAGAGGTCGATCGCCATGCCCGCAACCCAACCCGCCGCGCCCGCTACGACGCGCTTCCTCGACAGCGGCTACGCACGCGAGGCGCGCTCGCTGCTGTACCAGGCCTATCGCCACGAACCCACCTTCGCCTACCTGTTCGAAGCCGAGCGCCCTGGCTACGACCATCGCGTGCGCGCCACCGTTCGCGAACTGGTGAACCAGCATTTCAGCGAGGACCTGCCGGCGATCGGCCTGCTGGTGGAGGACAGGCTGATCGGTGTCGCGCTGATCGCGCCGCCGCAACGCCGGCTGGAGATCACCGAGAGCTGGGTGTGGCGCATGCGCATGCTGCTGACCACCGGATTGCGCTGCACCCAGCGTTACCTCGACTACCACGCGGCCGTGCTGGCCTGCCTGCCGCCCGGCCCGTTCCACGTCTTGCCGCTGATCGGCATCCATCCGCGCTGCCAGGGCCTGCACTACGGCGAGCAGATGCTCGAGGCCGTGCACGCCTGGTGCGCCGGGGACAGCGCGTCGCAAGGCGTGGTACTGGATACCGGCAACACCCGCTATCTGGAGTTCTATCGGCGCCAGGGTTACCAGGAGATCGGCGAAGTGGCGATCGGGCCGATTCGCGAGCACGTTTTCCTTCATGCGAACGCTCCGGTCGCTGCGCACGACGGCGCCCCGGATCTCCCGACAGGGGAAAATCTTCGATAATTCGAGGGGTTAGCGCGACCAAGGGTTGCCGGATCGAGCCCGCTTGCATGGTAGCATCCGGCCCATGATGTCCCGATCCAGCTTCAGCTTCAGCTTCTGCCTATCGTTCTGTTCGCTGCTCAGCACTTCGGTGCTGGCGCAGGAGCAGCTGGACGTGCGCGTGCAGCCGAACAACGCGAAGCTTCGCGGCAATATCCAGGGCTATGTCGGCAGCCTGGAAGGCCGTGACCGGCAGGCGCTGGAACAGCTCACGCGGGTCGCCGAAACCCAGGCACAGCAGGCCGCGCAAGCCCTTGGCTACTACAACGCGCAGATCGACAGCGAAGTCGACCAACGCCAGCCGCCGCGCCTGGTGCTCACCGTGCATCCGGGCGAGCCGGTGCGGCTGCGCAACGTCAGCATCCGCGTCGAAGGCCCGGCCGCGCAGCTGGCCAGCTTTCGCTTGCCCGACCGCGAGATGCTCAAGCCCGGCGCGATACTCGACCACGGCCATTACGAAGACGCGAAGAAGCTCATCGAGAACCAGGCGTCGCGCTTCGGTTTCTTCAGCGGCCGGTTCATCCGGCAGAAGCTGCTGATCGACCCGCGCGAGGGCTTCGCCGATATCGAACTGATCTACGACAGCGGCCCGCGTTACCGGCTCGGCGCGGTCAAGTTCGGCGGCGATGCGCCGCTGTCCGAGGACCTGTTGCAACGCCTGGTGCCGTTCAAGCGCGGCGATCCCTACGACTCCGAACTGATCGCCGAGCTGAACCAGGCGTTGCAGACCAGCGGCTATTTCGATGCCGTGCGCGTCGATGCCGCGCCCGAGCAGGCACGCGACGAGCAGATCCCGGTGGATGTACGCCTCACCACGCGCAAGCCGCGCACCTTCGGCATCGGTCTCGGCTATTCCACCGACGTCGGCCCGCGCGGCAAGGTCAACTGGACGCGCCATTGGGTGAACCCGCAGGGCCACAGCTACGGCGCAGAACTGGAGCTTTCGGCGCCGCGGCAGAACGTAGGCCTGTGGTACGACATTCCGGGCCAGGCGCCCCTGACCGACAAACTGCGCCTGGCCGCCGGCTATCAATACGAGGAACTGGCCGACACCGACTCGCTGAGCCGCCTGCTCACCATCGGCCCGGAATGGCACAGCCTGCGACCGAGCGGCTGGACGCGCGTGCTCTCGGTGAAGTGGCAGCGCGAGGAATATCGCCTGGGTGACGACTCCGGGTTGAGCACGCTGCTGATGCCCGGCGCCAGCTACTCGCTGTTGCGCAGCAACAACCGGCTCGACCCCAGCCACGGCTATCGCCTGCAGTTCGACGTATCGGCGGCCAAGGACGGCATGCTGTCGGACGCCGACCTGGTGCATGTCGAAGGGGCGATCAAGGGCCTCACCACGCTGGCGGACAAGCACCGCTTCCTCGGGCGTCTGCAACTGGGCGGCAACTACACCGACGAATACAAGGCGATTCCGCCGTCGCTGCGCTTCTTCGCCGGTGGCGACCAGACCGTGCGCGGCTACGACTACCAGATGCTCTCGCCGGAAAACTCCGACGGCGACCGCATCGGCGGTCGCTACATGATCGCCGGGAGCCTCGAGTATCAGTACGCGATCGCCGATCGCTGGCGCATCGCGACCTTCGTCGACCAGGGCAACGCGTTCTCATCGCTTGAGCTGCCGTCGCTGAAGACCGGCGTTGGCTTCGGCGTGCGCTGGGTCTCGCCGGTGGGGCCGTTGCGCGTCGACCTGGCGCATCCGCTGGACGGCGACGGCGGCGTACGCCTGCACTTTTCCATGGGCCCCGAACTGTGAGGCGCGTCGCCTGGGGAGTGCTCGCCCTGGTACTGCTGCTGGTGCTGGGCCTGACGCTGCTGCTCGGCAGCCTGGCCGGCAGCCGCTGGGCGCTGGCGCAGGTGCCGGGCTTGCAGGTGCAGGGCTTCGACGG
>NZ_DEYR01000068.1:3669-4141 GCF_002364635.1 Pseudomonas sp. UBA3153 | reverse complement strand
GGTTCGGCAGGCCGGTGAGGGCGTCGTAGAAGGCCAACTGGCGGATCTGCTGCTCGCTCTCGCGGCGCGCGGTGATGTCGCGGGTGACCATCACCACGGCGCGCTTTTCGAACAGCGGCCTGTCGATGGCCTGCGCGCGGGCCTCGAAACTTCGCTTTCGGCCGCCTTCCTCCAGGCTGTACTCGATGGCCTGCGGCGCCGCGCTCTCCAGCGCCTGGGCGATCCAGGCGATCAGCCGCTCGGCCTGCGGCCTGGGCAGCACGTCGCTGATCAACCGGCCGATCTTGCTGCTGTCCTCGGGATCGATGTGGTGCCGGGACGGAGAGATCACTTCCCGGTAGCGTCCGTCCTCGTCGACCACGAAGAGCAGGTCCGGAATCGCGTGGGTGATGGCGCTCAGCCGGGCCTCGCTGTCGCGCAGGGCATGCTCGGTCTCGTTGCGACGCTGCTGGCCGCGCAGCAGGGCGACCAG
>NZ_DEYR01000068.1:0-3480 GCF_002364635.1 Pseudomonas sp. UBA3153 | reverse complement strand
CCGCGCAGCAGGGCGACCAGCAGCAGGGTGGTGGGCGGCATGGTGATCATCATCGCCACCGCCGTTTCGCTGAAGGACACCTCCAGCGTCCCCTGGAACTGGCTGAGCATCAGCAGGGTGATGGCGTGCACCAGCAGGCCGAAGACCAGCAATTGCGTGCTGCCCTGGGTGATACGCCCGGACTCCGAGGCATGCCGGTAGACCAGCCCCATCAGGGCGGCCAGGAGGATGCTGACCACGCCGGGATAGGCGCCGACGCCGCCGATCCACAGCCGGTAGCAGCCGGCGATGACGGCGGACATGATCGCCACCAGCGGCCCGCCGAGCAGGCCGGCCACGCTCACCAGCGCCAGCCGCGCGTCGACGATGATGCCGTGGCCCAGTTCGATGGGGTCGGCCATGCTGGCCACGCAGATCAGCCCGAAGACCGCCCCCAGCACCAGTTGCGACCAGACCACCCGATGTCCCCAGTGCTGCCAGATGCGCGATTGCAGCCAGCACAGCGCCAGCAAGAGGGCAGCGTTGCGTATGAAGTCCAGAAGCATGGAGTTCCCCCTCCCCAACCCAAACCGGGCCGTGACTGACGCGACTATAGATCTGAGAACCTCACACGACCGTCCGAGTGCTAACCGGTCATCGGATGAAGCCCTGCAGGCCACGGATGGCGGGGGATCGAGCGAGGAAGCAGCGGCGATCGGCGCACTGTGTTCGAATGGCGTCCCGGCGCTTGCGCGCGTGCCAGAGCGGCTCGCGGGGCGCTGGCTATTCGACCGGACATGGGAAGGAGAGAAACGATGTGCGACGAGTTGCAGGTGATCGACCTGGTAGTCGGCGAGGGCAAGGCGGTGGTCAAGGGCGCGTTGATCACCACCCAGTATCACGGCGTACTGGAAGACGGCACGACCTTCGATTCATCCTACGAGAAAGGCCGGCCGTTCCAGTGCGTGATCGGCACCGGGCGGGTGATCAAGGGCTGGGACCTGGGCCTGATGGGCATGCGGGTCGGCGGCAAGCGCCGTCTGCGGGTGCCGGCTCACCTGGCCTATGGCGAACGCCAGGTCGGTGAGCGCATCCCGCCGAATGCCAACCTGCAGTTCGAGATCGAGCTGCTGGAAGTGCTGACCCGCGACGACTGAGCGGACCGCACGGGCCGGATCGCGCGGACCCGGCCTCATGCCCCGCGTCGACGCGGAGCCTCAGACCACCTCGACCAGATCGAGAAACACCATACCGCCACGCAACTCCAGTTTCAGTCCTCTGAAGTTGCCGGCGATGCCGTCGCGAAAGGACAACTGGCCGTCCGCGTCCTTGCCGTCGTAGAAGAAGGTGTCACCGGTGATGCGGCCCATCTGCCGGTAGTTCTCGTAGAAGATCCCGCCGAGGAAGTGGCCGTCCCAGTAACTGCCGTCGGCCGGGTCCTGGATGCGGTACATGCTGCAGGGTTTCATGCCTTCGGGCAGGGCCCCTTCGGGCAGGGCCCCGGATTGTGCGTCGCTCATGATTGCTCCTTTCTCGTGTTGGCCGGCGCGAGGAGGCGCGCCGGCACGGTTCGCCGAAACCTCCGGCGGGCAGACATGGGACCGGCAAAACCGGCCGATGTCGCCCGGATGTCTCGAAAGGCTAGCCCGCCCATCGGCGCCGGGCGCTCCAGCTGACCGGTGGCCGGCCGGCGCCACATGCCAGTCGTTGCGACCTTCGTTCACGGAACATCCGCTGTACCAACCGCCCGCCGCGATGCCGGCTTTTTGGGGGCCACGTCTTTCACCGGGCATGAAAAAGCCCGGACTCGCCGGGCTTCGGTGGGCGATGAGGCTCAGCTGGGCTGCCTAGAGGCATCTTCGCCTGCTATGTCCGGATCGTCCGGGCTGGCCTCGGTATCCGGGTCGTGTGGGCGCTGCTGGTCCGGGGTGTCCTCGATACCCGGATCGCGGCTGAAATCGCCTTCCTCGGCAGGCCTTTCGACGGTGTCGGGATTCTGTTCGCTAGTGTTCATGACTACCTCGCAATGAAGCCGTGAGTGGCTTCACTGCTTTCGATTGCCGCGCCGCGGACAACGTTCAGGTGCGCGGCGTACCGGCGGTCCGGGCAGCGCTTCGTCCCTTGTCGGCGGATTGGCGTAAGGTAGTCGCACTGAGCGGCGCCCCCTGAACTCGCACGGGTGCGTCGCTTCTAAGGGATACCCCGACTTCCATGCCCAAGGAGCTACACCCCATGCGGACTTTTTCCAACAGCCTCCGGCTGACCTTCCTCCTTCTGCTCGGCAGCCTGCTGACGGGGTGCGGGGTGAACAACATCCCGCAGTACGACGAACAGGTGAAAGCCGCCTGGGCACAGGTGGAAAACCAGTATCAACGCCGCGCCGACCTAATCCCCAACCTGGTCGAGACGGTCAAGGGCTACGCCAAGCAGGAACAGGAGACCCTGACCCGGGTGATCGAGGCGCGGGCCAAGGCGACCTCGATCCAGGTCGACGCCAGCACCCTTGACGATCCGCAGAAACTGCAGCAGTTCGACCAGGCGCAGCAGCAGCTCAGCGGCGCGTTGAGCCGGCTGATGGTGGTCTCCGAGCGTTACCCGGACCTGAAATCGAACCAGAACTTCCTCGCCCTGCAGTCGCAGCTCGAAGGCACGGAAAACCGCATCGCCGTGGCGCGTCGCGACTTCATCGCCGCGGTGGAGCGCTACAACACGGAAATCCGCACCTTCCCCGGCCGTCTCTGGCAGATGACCCTGTACCGCGACATGCAGGTGCGCGAGAACTTCAAGGCCACCGCGCCGAACGCCGAGCAGGCGCCGAGCGTGAACTTTCAATGAGGCCATGGCTGTGTCCGGCGCTGGCACTGCTGCTAGGCGCCTGCGCGCTGCTGGCGCAGGCCGTGGAGTTTCCCGCGCTCAGCGGGCGGGTTGTCGACCAGGCCAGCCTGCTCGACGCGCAGACCCGCGCACAGTTGACGCAGATGCTCGAAGCCCACGAACAGGCCAGCGGCGAACAGGTCGTGGTGGTCACCCTGGCGAACCTTCAGGGTAATGCGATCGAGGATTACGGCTACCAGCTCGGCCGTCACTGGGGCATCGGCCAGAAGGGCAAGGACAACGGGGCGCTGCTGATCGTCGCCCGAGACGAGCGCAAGGTGCGCATCGAGGTCGGCTACGGCCTCGAGGACCGGCTGACCGACGCGCAGGCGTCGATCATCATCAACAGCGTGATCCTCCCGGCGTTTCGCCGTGGCGACTTCGCCGGCGGCATCCGCGAGGGCGCGGGCGCGATCATCCAGGTCCTCGGTGGCGACCCCCTGGCGCAGCCGGCGGCGTCGTCCTCCGCCGGCCACTCCGAGCAGCGCCTGCCGGGGTTCGCGTTCTTCGTCCTGTTCGTCATCGTCATGCTGATGTTGCGTGGCGGCGGCGGAAGGGGCGGGCGCGGTGGCGGCCGCTCGGTGCTCAGCGGGGCGATCCTCGGCAGCGTGCTCGGCGGGGGCGGGC
>NZ_DEYR01000071.1:0-9182 GCF_002364635.1 Pseudomonas sp. UBA3153 | reverse complement strand
GGCCTTGCGGCCGCCCGCGAGGCGGGCGACGACCTCCTCCAGGCCGGCCTGGCGCAGCGCGGTATCGACCCGCTCGCCGTCACCGTCGTCGAAGCCGAACACCACGTTCTGCTCGATGCTGTCATCCAGCAGGGCCACGTGTTGCGGGATGTAGGCGATGGTGGGTGACGAGCCTTCGGGCCAGGCGTGGCGGACATGGCCCGACTGCGGCTGGTGAATGCCGCAGAGCAGCTCCATCAGCGTGCTCTTGCCGGTGCCGGACGGGCCGACGATGGCGACCCAGGACGGATGCGCGATGTGCAGCGTCGCCTCGTCGAGCACCGCCGGCAATTGGGGGCCGTGGCGGAAGGTCACCCGCTCGAGGGTGAACGTCGGGGTGTCTGCGACCTGCGCCGTGATGCCCACATGCTGGGTGTAGCTGGCGGCGGCGCGTTCCAGCTCGCCAAGGACCAGCTCGATGTTGTACACCGCGCCGAACAGCGCGGTGCGCGTGCCCAGCACGCTCATCATCGCGGGCAGCAGCGCCCGCGCCACCACGGCGTAGAAGATCAGTTGCGGCAGGAGCAGGTTCAGCGGCCGTCCGGTCAGCATCCACAGCGAGACCACCAGCAGGAGGATGCCCAGTACGGCGAAATCCAGCACCAGTCGCGGCAGCGTCGGGAAGACGGTCAGCTTGACGTTGGCGGCGGCCAGGGCCTCGAGCGAATGGTCGACGTGGCGCAGGAAGAAGCGCTCGAGGTGGTACACGCGAATCTCGCGGAACGAGGCGAAGGCCTCGGCCATGCTGGTGTTCCAGCGCTGCAACGCGGCCTCGCGTGCGTGCGAGGCCTGCTTCTGCCCCTTGCTCAGCAGCCTGTGGGTCAGGGCGTTGAGCAGCAGGAATCCCAGTGCCAGCAGGACGGACGCCAGCGGGTACTGCCAGAGCATCAGCGCGGAGAGGAACACCAGCATCAACGTGGAGGAAATCATCGTCACGCACTGCTGGCTGACGTAGGCGGCATCCACCGCCGTGGCCGCGCAGCGGCGGAAGTAATGGGTACGGCTCTCGCTGCGAAAGCCCATCCAGTCCAGATGCAGGTAGCCCTCCAGCAGGCGGCTGACGGTGTAGCGCTGAACCTGCTGGTTGAAGCGCGCACCGCTCCAGGCCAGCCCGCCCTGGACCATCAGCTTCAGGCAGATCAGCAGGAACAGGCCAAGGCTGAGGGTCGGGATGACCGACCAGCCGAGCCGCTGCAGCGTCGATTCGATCAGTACCGGGCACTGCTCGTTGAGGCAGGCGACGTAGGGGATGACGGTGGCGGCGACGAGCATTTCCAGCGCCGACAGCCCGCAGGCCCAGATCGACACCCAGCACAGCTGGCGCTTGTGCGCTGGCGACAGGAAACGTGACAGCGCGGCGCCGAACTGGCGCAGCTTCCCCCAGTTGTCGTCGAAGTCCTGGCGGGCAGTCATCGTGAGTTCAGCCAGGATCGGACGCTGTGCCGGGGATGGCTCAGCAGGGTCATCGCGCGTTGCCGCTGGTACGCCAGCAGGCTGGGCCTGGCGTCCGCCGGCAGGAAACGCCGGGCATTGCGCGCGTAGGTGGTTTCGGCGAAGGCGACGTAGTCGACCGTCAACAGGCCGGCATGGAAATGGCTGAAGTCCAGGCGCGAGGCGTCGAACCACAGGTGATTCCACAGGTGCAGGCTGCGGGCATCGTCCGGCAGCGTCACGTTGCGCAGCAGCAGGTCTTCGATGCCCTTTGGGGTCCAGTCCAGCGAATAGAAGGAAGTGGGCGGCTGGATATCCAGCAGGTCGGGGAAGCGCTTGCTGAGGCGGTACGGCAACAGCGTGGAGTGATTGCTCCAGCTGCCGTCGAATGCCTCGGTCATCGCGTCGAGCCAGTGCCGGCAGAATTCGGCACCGGGCGCCGAGGCGATCCAGGCGTTGCACAGCGAGCGGTTGTCCTCGGCGCCGGCGGGGGCCTTTTCCTCGCCGAGGACGAATTGCCGCGAATGCCAGTCCGTCGGCAAGGGGCGCAGGAACAGGCTGTCGATGTCGGCGTAGATGCCGCCTTCCTCCAGCAGGATCCGCAGCCGCGCGAAATCGGCCAGGTGGGCATAGCGGAACGCCGCCACCGTGGGGTCATCGTAGCGGTAGTCGGCGACGAAGCGCTCGGGGTCGATGCGCCGCAGGCGCAGCCGCGGCTTGATTCGCTCCCACCATTCGCCGTGTGGCTCATTGTGATAGTGGAAGTGCACCTCTTCGGGCTGGTTCACCTCCAGGCACGAGGCCAGGCAGAGGTAGTACATCAGGTGGAACGGCTCGGTCTGCTCGCGCAGGCCGAAGACGAAATGGAAGATGTTGGGGATCGGGCGGGTCATGCGAGGGCCTCGAGGAGGGCCGCGATCACGGCGTCCGGGGAAAAGTCGCGGGCGATGCGCGCCGCCTGCTGCGCCGCGCGCTGGCGGGCCGCGACGGGCGCGTCGAAGATTGTCCGCAGCTGGCGCGCGGCCTGCTCCACCGAGGGGTCGGCCCAAAGGTCGGACGGCTTGTAGCTGGCGGACCAGGTCGGTTCGTGAACGGGCACCAGGGTGTAGTCGATCAGCGCGCTGAGTGTGGGGTCGAGATAGTCCAGTTGCCCGCCATAGCCGGTGATCACCACCGGCTTGCCCTGCCGCGCCGCGTCGAAGGCACCCAGGCCCCAGCCCTCGGTACGCGTGAGCGAAACGAAGCAGTCGCCCATTTCGTGCAGCGCGAGCATTTCCTCGTCGCCGAGGGACTCGTCCGCAATCACCGCAACGCGCGCGGGGTTGGCGAAGCGGCGCGCCAGCCGCGCGACGCTGCGTGCCGGCGACGGATGCCGAAGGCGAAAGCCATTGCGCCAGTGGCGATGCCACTGGGTGATGTCGTTGCGACTGGTCTTCACGATCATCAACACCGGATCGCTGGCGTCGAAGGCCTTCCAGTAGGCCTCGAGCGCCAGGTAGGGCGCCTTGCGATTGGACCAGTAGCCCACGGTGTAGAACACGAAGCGCTTTCGGTCGTCCCGGGGCAGGCGTGCCCGCAGCGCGGCGCGTGCAGCGGGGGCGGCTTCGGCAAGGCCTTCGAACTGGGGCAGGTGAGGCACCACGTGGATCGGCACGTTCACCCCGGCGCGGCGAAACACCTCGACGTTCCACTGGCAGGGCACCAGCACCGCGTCCAGCTGGTTGAGAATCTCTGGCCAGTGCGTCGGCAGGTTTTCCAGCTCCCACACCGTGTAGCCGAGGATGCGTCGCCCGGCCTGGCGCTCCTGTTCGATCAGCGCGGGGAAATACTCCGGCACGGTGTGGATCAGCACGGTGTCGTAGTCGATCGGCCGGTTGCACACGCCGTTCTGCTTGGTTTCCGGCCAGTCGGTGACGGGCTGCAATTGATAGCGATCCGCGCCGGGCAGCATCGGCGCCCACGTCAGCTCGACGCCGGCATCCACAAGGGCGCGGACATAGGCCTTCGCCGCGACCGCGTAACCGGTGGTGTCACCCCAGGAAATGTACTTCAGCCCACGCATGTCATTTGCGCCAGGATGCCAGGTGGAAAGCGGTAAAGCCGCGCAGCATGCCGAGGATCCGCGCGGCGAAGGCCGCGCTTCTCCAGGCGTCCAGCGTGAACAGCTGGATGAACGAGGAAACCAGCGTACGCATGCCCCAGTTGAGCATATGAGGCTGGGGATTCTTCGCGATCAGCGCGCCATCGCCTATGGCATAGCTGTGGAAACGACCCACGGCCCAGGCATTCCAGGGCGGCATCTTGCTCGGGTGCTGCATCTTGATCCGCGGGCTGTAGCAGGCTTTCAGGCCATCCATGTGGTCGAACAGCCGGTTCATCAGGTCGATGCCTTCGGCTGCTGGGAAGGGGGCGCCGGGGCCGAAGCGCTCATCGAAGCCGTCGGCCCGCAGGAACAGCTCGCGGCGCACGAAGAGCGTGGCTTCCGTCAGGCAGCTGAACATTGTGCGGCGGGTGAACTCGGTCGGCTCCTGCTTCCAGCGCAGCACGTTGGGCGCGCCGGTTTCGTCGATGGTCTGGCCGGTGATCACCTGGGTCAGCGGGTCGTTGGAGAGTCGTTGCACTTCGCCCAGGGCATCCGAGAGCAACTGGCAGTCGTCGTCCGGAAAACCCAGCCAGATTCCCCGCGCCAGGCGCGCACCGAGGTTGCGGGCACGGGTGGCGCTGCGGAAGTCGACCTGCTCATGGCGGATATCGAGAAGCCCGGCGAAACGGGCGATCACCTCGACCAGGCGATCGTCGCCATTCTGGTCGACCACGATCACCTCGAGCGTTGGCGCATTCTCCTGTTTCACCAGGCTCGCCAGGCAAGGCTCCAACTCGCCGTCGTCGTGCAGCGTGGCGATGACCAGCGAACAGTGTGGGGCAGAGGGCTGGCGCGCGACGTCGTCGGGGGAACGCTGCATGGTTTCTCGGTTCTATCGGCAAGGCGGCTTTTTCAGCGGAACGCGCGGCAGGCCGGCTGTTCTGTCGATCGGTCGGATGATCGTATTTTCCACACAGGCATGTCTTCTCCTCGCGCCGAGCGGTTCATTGCGTGGGAGCTCTTTCTTCGGGGTAACGTGGGCGCTGCGACTAAGCGACGCAGGAGCATGCCTAGGTGCGTGGCGTTTTGCCAGCCCCAGGGAGGGGGTTTTCTCGTTTTCAGGGCGTTACAGAGAAATTGCGGGCAATAAAAAAGCCGGCTTGTGGCCGGCTTTTAGGAGAGGGCAGCAGCTTACTTTTGGTAAGCCGCGGCCGCCTTGAGAATTTCGGCGCGGGCGGCGTCGGCGTTGCCCCAGCCTTCGACCTTCACCCATTTGCCTTTCTCGAGATCCTTGTAGTTCTCGAAAAAGTGCTTGATCTGCTCGATCAGTAGCGGCGGCAGGTCGGTGTATTCCTGGACGTCCTTATAGATACTGCTCAGCTTGTCGTGCGGAACGGCGATCAGCTTGGCGTCGCCGCCGGCTTCGTCGGTCATGTGCAGCACGCCGACCGGGCGCGCGCGGATCACCGAGCCCGGCGCCACCGGGTACGGGGTCACGACCAGCACGTCGAGCGGGTCGCCGTCGTCGGCCAGGGTGTGCGGGATGAAGCCGTAGTTGGCCGGGTAGAACATCGGCGTGGCCATGAAGCGATCGACGAACAGGCAGTCGGTCTCGTGATCGATCTCGTACTTGATCGGCGCGTGGTTGGCCGGGATCTCGATGGCGACGTAGATGTCGTTGGGCAGGTCTTTGCCAGCCGGAACCTTGCTGTAGCTCATGGGGTGACTCCCGGTATTAGGGCCAAAAAGTGGGCCGGATTATAGGCACATTCAATCGGCGATACCACGCCATTCAGCCTTTGGTCGGGGTTGTCCGGGACCATCGGTCAGGGTCGTTCGCGGTAGTCCGGATGCTCCGCCTGTAGGCGTTTCAGCCGCGCTAGCGGGTCCTGGCGGTAGAAGTGCGCGAGCTGGGCGTAGACCGCCGGGAAGGCCTGCTCGAGCAGATCCGGCGCGCTGAAGAAATACTCGCTGGAGACGGCGAAGAACTCCGCCGGGTTTTCCGCGGCGTAGGGGTCGATGGCGGTAGCCGCGTCCGGATCGCAATCCAGCTGCGCATTCATCGCGTCGTAGGCGCCCTGCATCGCCTGCGCCCAGTCGACCACGCGCATGTCGCGGTGCAGGGGAGGCAGGCCGTTGGCGTCGCCGCCGAGCATGTCCAACTTGTGTGCGATCTCGTGGATCACCAAGTTGTAGGCTTCCCAGCCGCCGCTTTCGGCGACCCCCGGCCAAGCCAGGATCACCGGGCCCTGCGCCCAGGCCTCGCCGCTGCGCTCGTCGTCCCACTGGTGCTCGACGCCGGCATCGTCTCGGTAGCGCTGCGGGCTGCGGAAGTCGTCGGGGTAGAGCACCAGCTCGTGGAAGTTGCGCTGCCATTCGCCTGCCGGCAGGTGCAGCAGCGGAAGCTGCGCCTGGGCGGCGAGGACCAGGCGATCCTCGCCGGAGAGCTCCAGGTCGCCGAGCAGGCTGAGGCTCTTGTCATGCAGGAACAGCACGCTCAGTTCGCGCAGGCGCTGCAGTTCGGCGTCGTCCAGCCCGTCGAGGATCGGCAGCCGCGCCAGTACCGCGGCCCAGCGCTGGTCGTCGACGGGGTGCGCGGCGAGGATGCGGCGTTGGCGCCAGGCGCGCAGCGACCACACCGACGCTCAGCCCTGGCTGACGGCGCGCGAGCGGATGCGGTGGCGAATCCAGCCGATCAGCATCGGCAGCAGCGACAGGCCGATCACCAGCAGGATCATCGCGGTCAGGTTCTGCCGCACGAACGGCGTGTTGCCGAAGAAGTAGCCCAGGGTGCTCAGGCCGCCGACCCAGAGCAGGGTGCCCAGCAGGCTGAAGGCGAAGAAGCGCGGGTAATACATGCGCCCAAGACCGGCGACGAAGGGCGCGAAGGTGCGCAGGATGGGCAGGAAGCGCGCCATGGTCACCGTCTTGCCGCCGTGCTTGGCGTAGAAGGCCTCGGTATGCGCCAGGTAGTCGCGGCGGAAGATCTTCGAGTCGGGATTGCTGAACAGCCGTTCGCCCGCCGTTCGCCCGATCAGGTAGTTGCACGAGTCGCCCAGCAGCGCGGCGAGGCTCAGGCAGCCGATAAGCAGGCCGATGTCCATGCCGCCCAGTGCGCTCAGCGCGCCGGCGAGGAACAGCAGGGAGTCACCGGGCAGGAACGGTGTCACCACCAGGCCGGTCTCGCAGAAGATCACCAGAAAGAGGATGGCGTAGATCCACACTCCGTACTGGGCGAGGAGCATTTCCAGATAGAGGTCGAGGTGCAGGATCAGGTCGATCGGATTGAAGTCCATGGCGGGGGCATTTGTCCGGGCGGAGGCGCCAGTATAACCACGCCGGTCCGCTTGGCGCTGCTGCCGGAGGTCCGTTGCAGGGGCTCTGTGCTAACCTGCGGCGCAGTTTTTCCGGGGTGGTTTCCCCGCTCAGAGGTCATCCATGCATATCCACATTCTCGGCATCTGCGGCACCTTCATGGGTTCGCTGGCCGTCCTGGCCAAGGAGCTCGGCCACCGCGTCACCGGCTCCGACGCCAACGTCTACCCGCCCATGAGCACCCAGCTGCAAGCCCAGGGCATCGAGCTGATGCAGGGCTACGATGCCGCGCACCTGGAGCCTGCGCCGGACCTGGTGGTGATCGGCAACGCCCTGTCGCGCGGCAATCCGGCGGTGGAGTACGTGCTGAACAAGGGCCTGCCCTACGTTTCCGGGCCGCAGTGGCTGGCCGATCACGTGCTGCAGGGGCGCTGGGTTCTCGGCGTCGCCGGCACCCACGGCAAGACCAGCACCAGCAGCATGCTCGCCTGGGTACTCGAGCACGCCGGCATGGCGCCGGGCTTCCTGATCGGCGGCGTGCCGCAGAACTTCGGCATCTCCGCGCGCCTTGGCGACACGCCGTTCTTCGTGGTCGAGGCCGATGAGTACGACAGCGCCTTCTTCGACAAGCGCAGCAAGTTCGTCCACTACCGCCCGCGCACGGCGATCCTCAACAACCTCGAGTTCGATCACGCCGACATCTTTCCCGACCTCCCGGCCATTGAGCGGCAGTTCCACCATCTGGTGCGGACCATTCCCGGCGAAGGGCTGATCATCCACCCGGTCGCCGAAACCGCGCTGGTACGCGTGCTGCAGATGGGCTGCTGGACGCCGGTGCAGACCACCGGCGACGGCGGTCAGTGGCAGGCACGGTTGCTCAGCGAGGACGGCTCGCGCTTCGAGGTGATCTTCGAGGGCGTGCCGCAGGGCACCGTGGACTGGTCGCTGACCGGCCGTCATAACGTCGACAACGCCCTCGCTACCCTGGCCGCGGCGCGGCATGTCGGCGTGGTGCCGGAGCTGGGCATCGCCGGCCTGAGCCTGTTCAAGAGCGTCAAGCGGCGCATGGAGAAGGTCGCCGAGGTCGATGGCGTGACGATCTACGACGACTTCGCCCACCATCCGACAGCCATCGCCACCACGCTGGACGGCCTGCGTAAGCGCGTCGGCAGCGCCCAGGTGATCGCCGTGGTGGAGCCGCGCTCCAATTCGATGAAGCTCGGCGCTCACCGCGACGGCCTGGCCGAATCCGTGGTGCAGGCCGACCGGGTGTACTGGTACGCGCCGCCGAACCTGGGCTGGGACCTGGCGGCCACGGTCGCCGGCGCGACGGTGCCGACCGAGGTCTGCGACTCGCTGGACGCGATCATCGCCGGGGTCAAGGCCCACGCGGCGCCGGGCACCCAGGTGGTGATCATGAGCAACGGCGGTTTCGGCGGCCTGCACGGCAAACTGGCCGCGGCGCTGCAATAAGAAAGCAAACTGCAAGTTCGCGCTCGAAGGGTCGTGAGCGCAGATGAGGCAAGGCGAAAGCCTGCGAGGAACGCGGACTGGGCTCGCATGCGCGTTTACCGTTGTAAATGAGCATTCCAGCCGGGCTGGCGTTCCAGCAGGCCTTACAAGCAAGCGAAACAGCTTCGAGAGTGAATTTATGAGCGGTCCCGAACGCATCACCTTGGCCATGACCGGCGCTTCCGGCGCGCAGTACGGCCTGCGCCTGCTCGACTGCCTGGTGCAGGAGCAGCGCGAGGTGCACTTCCTCATCTCCAAGGCGGCGCAACTGGTGATGGCCACCGAAACCGACGTGACCCTGCCGGCCAAGCCGCAGGCGATCCAGGCCTTCCTCAGCGAATATACCGGCGCTGCGGCGGGGCAGATCCGCGTCTACGGCAAGGAGGACTGGATGGCGCCGCCGGCCTCGGGCTCCGGCGCGCCGACGGCGATGGTGGTGGTGCCCTGTTCCACCGGCACGCTGTCGGCGATCGCCACGGGCGCCTGTAACACCCTCATCGAGCGCGCCGCCGATGTCGCGCTGAAGGAGCGCCGGCAGCTGATCCTGGTGCCGCGCGAGGCGCCGTACTCGAGCATCCACCTGGAAAACATGCTCAAGCTGTCCAATCTCGGCGCGGTGATCCTGCCGGCCTCGCCGGGTTTCTATCACCAGCCGCAGACCCTCGACGACCTGATCGATTTCGTCGTCGCGCGCATCCTCAACCTGCTGGAAATCCCCCAGGACATGCTGCCGCGCTGGGGCGAGCACCACCTGGGTAGCGCCGACTGATGCGCACCGCGGCGCTGGCCGCCACGCTGGCCG
>NZ_DEYR01000070.1:5786-6230 GCF_002364635.1 Pseudomonas sp. UBA3153 | reverse complement strand
CACCGTGCGCGCCGACGCCGAACAGCGCGCCGCGGGCCAGCGCGCTGCGCAGCGGCAGCCACTTCAGCAGCAGGCCGCCGACCAGCGCGCCGAACACGCCGGTCAGCATCACGAAGATCGCCGTCAGTTCCGGCACGCCGCCCAGGCCGGTGGCGATCGGCATGGCGAACGGCGTGGTGATCGAGCGCGGCACCAGCGACAGGCTGACGGGGCTCTCCAGCGCCAGCGCATTGGCCAGCCACCAGGAGCTGAGGATGGCCACGGTGCTGCCGGCGAGCATGCCCAGCGACAGCGCGGGCCAGTGCCGTACCAGCAGCGCGCGCTGCTGCCAGATCGGCACGGCGAAGGCCACGGTGGCCGGGCCGAGCAACAGCACGAGCAGGTGCGTGTTGCTGGAGTATTCGGCGTAGGCGGTGTGCAGCGGGATCGCCACCGCCAGCAGCA
>NZ_DEYR01000070.1:0-5601 GCF_002364635.1 Pseudomonas sp. UBA3153 | reverse complement strand
GGATCGCCACCGCCAGCAGCAGCGCCGGTACAAACAGCAGTGGCGACAGCAGGTAGCGGCCGCTGCGCCGGTACAGCCAGCGGCTGAGCAGGTAGGCCGCCAGTGTCAGGACGAACCAGAACAGCGGCATCGGCTCAAGATTCATGGCGCAGACTCCAGCGGCACACCGCCTCCACCGTCAGCGCCGTGGCCAGCATCACCAGCAGCGTGCTGCAGGCGATCACCGCGAGGATGCGCAGGCCTTCGCTGCGCAGCAGTGCGCCGTAGTCGAGCATGCTCATCAGCGCCGGAATGAAGAACAGCAGCATCTCCGCCATCAGCACGCCGGCGCCCAGTTGCAGCGCGGCGGGCTTGATCCAGCCGGTGGCGAACGCCGCCAGCAGAAGGCCGAGACCGATCACCCCGCCCGGGATCGGCCAGTGCAGCCAGAGCGCGAGCTGGGAACCGAACAGATAGAGACCGAGCAGCACCAGCAACTCGGAGAGCAGACGGGACAGATGGGTAACACGGGCGCGGGTCACGGCGGATTCCTCAACAGTTGGAAGAAAGTCTACGGTGCGCGTTACCATCTAAAAAACGAATTGTTCGAATCACAGGTATTCCAGAATGGAATTCAGACAGCTGCGCAGCTTTGCCGAAGTCGTTCGTCAGGGCGGCTTTACCCAGGCGGCACGCACGCTCAACGCCAGCCAGTCGGCGATCAGCAAACAGGTGGCGCAACTGGAGCAGCGCCTGGGCGTGCAACTTTTGCAGCGCCAGGGACCGCAGCTGCGCCTCACGGACGCCGGCGAAATCGTGCTGCGCCGCGTCGAGGAACTGCTGCGGGTACGCAAGGAATTGCTCAGCGAACTCGACGACCTCAGCCATCTGGCGCGCGGCGAGCTGAACCTCGGCCTGCCGATGCTCGGCAGCGACGCGCTGTTCGCCGGGCCCTTCGCCGAGTATCGGCGGCGCTACCCGAACATCGCCGTGCACCTCACCGAGGACGGCAGCAAGAGCATCGAGCAATTGGTGAGCAGCGGCGAACTGGAGATCGGCGCCGGGATGCTCTCCGACGACCCGGTATTCGAGAGCCAGCTGTTCTGCAACGAGCCGCTGGACATCCTGCTGCCCACCGACCATCCGCTGGCGGGCGAAGGCAGCCTGGAACTGGCGCAATTGGCCGACACGCCGTTCCTGCTCTACCAGCGCAGCTTCACCCTCAACGACCGCCTGCTGCAGGCCTGCCTGCAGGCCGGCTTCAACCCGCGCGAAGGAGGCCGCAGCGGCCAGGCCGACTTCCTCGCCGCACTGGTCGCCGCCGGCCAGGGCACGGTGCTGCTGCCGCGCATCGTCGCCCGCGGGCTGATGCGCCCGGGCGTGGTGCGCCTGACGCTGCGCGACAACGACCTGCGCTGGAACATCGGCTTCATCTGGCGCCGCGACGCCTACCTTTCGCATGCTGCGCAGGCGTGGCTGGCCCTGCTGCGCGAGTATCCGTCACCGTCAGACTAGCTCGGGGAACTCGCCGGCCAGGCGCGGCCATTCGCGCTGCGCCTGCGGGTCATCGGCGAGCAGGCGAAAACCCTCGAAGCGAAACTCCGGCGCGACGGTGCAGCCGACCAGCGTGTAGCGCCCGAGCGCACGCGCCGCCTGCCAGGCATGCGCCGGCACCGCCGCCTGCGGCAACTGGTCGACGGCGAGCGGGCCGAGGCGCTGGCTACGCAGCTCGTCGGGCGATTCGGCGATCAGCAGCTCCAGCGCGTCGCCTTCGTGGAAATGCCAGATCTCGTCGGCGTCCACGCGATGCCAGCGGCTGGCCTGACCTTCCAGCAACAGGAAGACGATGCTGCTGCAGACCGCGCGCTCGCCGTGGCGCTGCGCCGAGACGAACAGCCGCCGGTAGTAGCCGCCCTCCGGATGCGCCTGCAGGCCCAGCGTGTCGATCAGTTCCTGCGCGCGCGGATGCACCTCAGGCGCCCAGGGCGACGATGAATTCGCCCAGCCAGGGCTCGGCGTCGGTTTCCGGCGTCACCGTTTCGCTGGCGTCCAGGCGCAGCATCGGCAGCACCTCGCGCACGCCCAGCTCGGCGAACAGCTCGCGCAGCTGCTCCCCGCCGGCGCAGAAACTGTCGCCGTAGGCCGAGTCGCCCAGGCCGATCACCGCTCCCGGCAGGCCACGCCAGGACGCTGGAAGCTGGTCGCGGATGGCGTGGAAAAGCGGCTGCAGCGTCTCCGGCAATTCGCCGACGCCGGTGGTCGAGGTCACCGCGAGGATGGCGTCGGCGGGGAATTCCAGCAGCTCGCCGAGTTCGGCGCGCGGCTTGTGCAAGGTCTGCAGGCCGGCGTCGCGCAGCAGCTGCTCGGCATGCCGGGCGACTTCCTCGGCGGTACCGAAGACCGAGCCGGAGAGAATCAGGACGTTCATACGAGGGTTCCAGAACCAGTCGGAGGGCGGATTATGCAATAACTGTATGAGCGGGCCCGATCATTTAGAATCGCGCTTCTACCCTGCGGAGCCCGGAATGATCAGTCCCAAACTGCTGCAATTGGTCATCGACGCGTCCAACGACGGCATCGTGGTGGCCGAACGCGAAGGCGACGACAACATCCTCATCTATGCCAACCCGGCTTTCGAACGGCTCACCGGCTATCGCGCCGAAGACGTTTTGTACCAGGATTGCCGCTTCCTCCAGGGCGACGACCGCGAGCAGCCCGCGATTCGGGCGATCCGCGCCGCGCTGCAGGACAACCGACCCAGCCGGGAGATCGTGCGCAATTACCGCAAGGACGGCAGCCTGTTCTGGAATGAGCTGTCCATCACGCCGGTGCACAACGAGGCCGACCAGCTGACCTACCTGATCGGCATCCAGAAGGACGTCACCGAATTCGTCGAGGCCTGCGAACGGGTGAAGGCGCTGGAAAGCGAAGTAGCCGCGTTGAAGGCTGCGCTCGGAAAAGCGACGGAAGGCTGAACCCCCGCAGCTCGCAAGGGTCGAACATGGGTTGCCCCTCGAGTCGGGAGCCCACCGATGCAAGACGATCCGCTGCTTACCGCCGACGAGCTGGCCTATATCCGCAGCCTCCTCAACGAGGGCGAGGGCGCGCGACTCAATGCGTCCAACTTCCTGATCGACAGCAGCCCGCAAACCCAGGCGCTGCTGGCGGCGCTCGGCTCACGCGCACAACTGTCGCTCGAGGCGCAGATCGGCCATCAACGCCTGACCTTTCCGCTGCAGCTCGTGGAAGACGAGTCCCAGACGCTGCACCTGAAGCTGGAAGCCCCGCGCATCTTCGAACAGGGCCCGGTCGACCGACCGTGGCGCCTGCACCTGAACAAGCCCGTGGCGCTGCTCGACGAACGCGGCGAGGCCAGCGACCTGCGGGTCCACGAACTGTCGCCGAACGGCCTGTTGCTGGAAGTCAACGACGTCGCCCCGGCGCGCTTCGAACTTTCACTGCCGCTCCCCGGTGCGAAACCGATTCCGCTGCGTGGCCGGCTGGTGCGCAAGGTGGGACAGGGACTGTGTGCCTACCGCCTGCTGCACGAGAACGAGCGCACGCTGCGGCGCCTGCACACGTTCATCTTCCAGCAGCATCGTCTGCAGCACCCGCAGCTGCACGCCAAGGCACGCAGCGCCGCCGACGCCTGACGATCAGGTATCGAGGCGCTCGTCGAGAAAGCGCAGCAGGCGCTTGTGCATCTCGCGCCCCTCGCTGCCGAGGCAGCCTATCGGGGTGCCCGCCAGTTGAGCCTCGGCGAAATCTGCCGCGGCGCCCGCTAGCAACAGCGGGCAGTCGAGCATCAGCGCCAGCTTCGACAGCTGCCGCGGCAAGCCGGCGTCGCGCGGCTGGTGTGAAAGCACCACCACGGCGTTGGTCTGGAGCTTCTCGCCAATCAGCAGCAGCTCGTTCAGCGGTACGCCGAACCCCGGCAGGCTGATCGACACGTCCGGCCCGCCGAGCAACACGCCGGCCACCAGCAGTTCCAGCTCCCGGCAATGCCCGGGCACCGCCACCAGCAGCACGCGCGCGGCGTCATCGCTGCGGGTCAGCTGCAGGCGCAGCAACGCGCGCCCACGCAGGAAGCCGTCGAGAAACAGCCATTCGCTGGTCTTGCCGAACTCGCCCTGATGCACCAGCAGCTCCTCCCAGACGGGCATGAGCACGTCCTGGAACAGCGCCGCCAGCGGGTAGCTGGAAAACAGCAGGCCGTAGAGCCGTTCAAGCCCCTGCTCGTCGAAGGTCGCGACGGCGCGCCTGATCCGCGCCTGCCATTCCGCCCATTCGCCGCCGACCGCCGCGCGCTCGGCGACCACGCTTTTCGGCACGCTCTCGCCACGCGCCAGCACGGTGCCCACCTTGCTCACCGCGACGCCGCGTTCGAGCCAGCCGAGAATGCTGTGCACACGGTCGATGTCCGCCTGCGAGTACAAGCGGTGGCCGCTGTCGGTGCGGGTCGGTTCGATCAGGCCGTAGCGTCGTTCCCAGGCACGCAGGGTGACCGGGTTGACGCCCGTCAGCCGCGAAACCTCGCGGATCGGGAACAGCTCCTGGCGTTTCAACGCCTCGGAGGCAAGGGAAGCTGCATGGGAGAACTGAGTCATGGCGCCGCCAACTCGCGAAGATGTCGCACAGTGTAACGCGCGAGGGAAACGCTCGGCAGCATCCGACCCGGCAGGACGCCGGCCCATTTGGCGACAACCGACCAGAAGACGCGCCCTGCTGGTGCGAACTTGGCGCGCCGCTGCGACCTGGGTGGGCAATTTCCGTGATTGACGGGGAGCGAGGCCTTTCCCTGCAGGCAAAAGCGACTGCTAAAGACCGGCCCACCCTCGCGTCGAAAAAGCCCGGTTCACGCGCCGTACATGGCGCTTTTCCACGCCACGCATGGGCATGCGGGTAGCGCTGCGACGCCGCCATGAGGAATAATCTTTGCTTGTCATTTCAGGCAGCCCACCACCCCGGCGCTGCGTGATGCGAAACGTCCTACCCGGACCGCTCGCCCCATCGATGGAGATACACAATGTCTGCCGAACCCGTCACCCTCATGGTGGCGCGCCGTGTCGCCCATGGCCGCTATCAGGACTTCATGACCTGGCTCCGCGAAGGCGAACAGCTCGCCGCGGACTTCGCCGGTTACCTCGGCTCCGGCGTCCTCGCCCCGCCCGCCCACGACAACGAATTCCAGATCGTCTTCCGCTTCGCCGACGCCGCGACCATGGCCGCCTGGGAACATTCGGCGTCGCGCAGCGCCTGGCTAGAACGCGGCCAGGGCCTGTTCGCCCAGCCGCACGAACGTCGCGCCCAGGGCCTCGACGCCTGGTTCGGCAGCGCCGACAAACGCCCGCCACGCTGGAAGCAGAGCGTTGCCGTATGGCTGGCGTTCTTCCCGGTTTCGCTGGCCTTCAACCTGCTGTTCGGCGACGCGCTGGTCGCACTGCCGCTGGTGCAACGGGTGCTGCTCAGCACCCTGGTGCTGACGCCGGTGATGGTCTGCCTGTTCATCCCGCTCTCCACCCGCCTGCTGGCGCCCTGGCTGGAAGGCAAGCGCCCGCGCGACCGAGTGGCACGCACCGGCAAGCCGGCGTTCGACGCGAAGTAGGCCGCGCGCCGCCGCCC
>NZ_DEYR01000083.1:0-13368 GCF_002364635.1 Pseudomonas sp. UBA3153 | reverse complement strand
CGTGCATTGCGTGCCTCGAAGCGCCGGCGGAACTGGTCGGCGCGGGCGCGCTGGGCCCGCGCGGCGGCGTCGGCCAGCGGCAGGATGTCGATGCAGTCCACCGGGCAGGGCGCGACGCAGAGTTCGCAGCCGCTGCATTCGGCGGCGATCACCGTGTGCATCAGCTTGGCCGCGCCGCTGATGGCGTCCACCGGGCAGGCCTGGATGCACTTGGTGCAGCCGATGCATTCGGCTTCGCGGATGAAGGCGACCTGCGCCGGCACCGGGCTTTCCGCCAGCGGCAGGGCCGGGCGCTGCAGCAGCTCGGCCAGCGCCTCGACGGTGGCCTGGCCGCCCGGTGGGCATTTGTTGATCGCCTCGCCGGCGGCGATGCCTTCGGCGTAGGGTTTGCAGCCGGGATGGCCGCACTTGCCGCACTGGGTCTGTGGCAGCAGGGCGTCGATCGCCTTTATCCGCGGCGCGTTGCTCATCGGCCGACCACCCCGAGCAGCACCAGGCCCATCAGCCCGGCACCGATCAGCGCCAGCGGCGCGCCCCGCAGCGGCGCCGGTACATCGGCGTTTTCCGCCCGCGTCAGCAGGTCGCCGAGCAGGCGCAGGATCAGCCAGAAGCCCAGGCCGGCGAGCACGCCGAGGCCCAGGCTCGGCAGCCATTCGCGCTGCGCCGAGTCGAACATCAGCACGCTGGCGATGGCCGCGCCATTGGCCAGCAGCACGGGCAGGAGGCCCGGCGCCGTTGGGTAGCGCCTGGCGATGAGCTTCAGCGCGAGCAGGGCGAGTGGCAGCAGCGAGGCCAGCAACACGATGAGGCGCAGGTGTTGCAACGCTTCCGGCAGATGCGCCAGCGCCCAAGCGAGTGGCGTGGCGAGGACGACCAGCAACGCCGTCGCCGGGCCGAGCGCCGTTGCCCGGTCGCTGCGCAACAGCAGGTCGACCAGGGCGGTGCAGAGCAGGGTGGGTAGGAGCGCGAGCATAGGCATCGGTTTTTTCGGGCGGTGGAGCGGTGGGTTACGGCGCGCCCCACCGAGATCGTGAATTCTCGGCTGCGCGTATTTGCGCGCCTAACCCACCCTACGGAAGTACCGGGAATCGTAGGGTGGATCGCGCTTCACCGATCCACCAGGCGGTGTCGATGAAGGCGTCGTCATCCCCCCGAAGCGTCGACCGGACTCAGGCGGCTTCGCGCGTCACTTCACCCGCTGGCCAGGCTTGGCGCCGCTGTCCGGGCTGAGCAGGTAGATTTCCTCGCCGCCGGGGCCGGCCGCCAGGACCATGCCTTCGGAGACGCCGAACTTCATCTTGCGGGCGGCCAGGTTGGCGACGTACAGGGTCAGCCGGCCTTCCAGCTTGCTCGGGTCCGGGTAGGCGCTCTTGATCCCGGAGAACACGTTGCGCTTGGCGTCGCCGATGTCCAGGGTCAGGCGCAGCAGCTTGTCGGCGCCTTCGACGAACTCGCATTTCTCGATCAGCGCGATGCGCAGGTCGACGGCGGCGAAGGCGTCGAATGCTATCTCGGCGGCCAGCGGGTCTTTTACCAGTTCACCGTTGCCCGTCGTCGCGGCAGGCGCTTCGGCGGCGGCCAGGTCTTCCTTCGAGGAGGCGATCATGGCTTCGATCTTCGCCGGCTCGATGCGCGTCAGCAGCGGGGTGAAGGCATTCAGCTGGTGGTTGGCCAGCAGGTTGCGGTGGTCGTCCCAGCGCAGCGGCGCGACGTTGAGGAACTGTTCGGCGGCGGCGGCCAGGGCAGGCAACACCGGCTTGAGGAAGATCACCAGCTGGCGGAACAGGTTGACGCCCAGCGCGCAGATTTCCTGCACCTCGGCCTGCTTGCCGTCCTGCTTGGCCAGCGCCCAGGGCGCCTTGTCGGCGATCCAGGCGTTGGCGCGGTCGGCCAGCGCCATGATTTCGCGCATGGCGCGGGCAAAGTCGCGGGTTTCATAGGCTTCGGCGATGCTCGGCGCGGCGGCGCGGAAGGCCTCGGTCAGTTCCGGCGCGGCATCGCTCTGCACCAGCAGGCCGGCGTTGCCCTTGTGGATGAAGCCGGCGCAGCGGCTGGCGATGTTGACCACCTTGCCGACCAGGTCCGAGTTGACCTTCTGCACGAAGTCCTCGAGGTTCAGGTCGAGGTCGTCCACGCCGCGGCTGAGTTTGCTCGCGAAGTAGTAGCGCAGGTATTCCGGGTTCAGGTGGTCCAGGTAGGTGCGCGCCTTGATGAAGGTGCCGCGCGACTTCGACATCTTCTGCCCGTCGACGGTGAGGAAACCGTGCACGTTGAGCGCGGTCGGCTTGCGGTAGCCGGCGCCTTCGAGCATCGCCGGCCAGAACAGGGCGTGGAAGTTGACGATGTCCTTGCCGATGAAGTGATACACCTCGGCGCTCGAATCCTTGTTCCAGAAGGCGTCGAAGTCCAGCTCTGGGGTGCGCTCGCAGAGGTTCTTGAAACTGGCCATGTAGCCGATCGGCGCATCCAGCCAGACGTAGAAGAACTTGCCCGGCTCATCGGGAATCTCGAAGCCGAAGTAGGGCGCGTCGCGGGAGATGTCCCATTCCTGCAGGCCCGCGTCCAGCCATTCGGCGATCTTGTTGGCCACCGACTCCTGCAGCGCGCCGCTGCGGGTCCAGCCTTTGAGCATCGCGTCGAAGTCCGGCAGCTTGAAGAAGAAGTGCTTGGAGTCCTTGAGCACAGGCACCGCGCCGGAGATCGCCGAGCGCGGGTCCTTCAGCTCGGTGGGCGCGTAGGTGGCGCCGCATTTCTCGCAGTTGTCGCCGTACTGGTCGGGGGTGCCGCATTTAGGGCAGGTGCCCTTGATGAAGCGGTCGGCCAGGAACATGCCTTTTTCCGGGTCGAAATACTGGGTCACCGAGCGCGTGGCGATGTGCCCGGCGTCGCGCAACTTCAGGTAGATCGACTCGGAGAGCACGCGGTTCTCTTGCGAATGGGTCGAGTGGAAGTTATCGAAGGCCACGCCGAAGTCGGCGAAGTCGGTGCTGTGTTCTTGGCGCACGTTCTCGATCAACTGCTCGGGGCTGATGCCTTCCTTGTCTGCCCGCAGCATGATCGCCGAGCCGTGGGCGTCCGAGGCGCAGACGTAGATGCACTGGTTGCCGCTCATCTTCTGGAAGCGCACCCAGATGTCGGTCTGGATGTACTCCACCATGTGGCCGAGGTGGATCGAACCGTTGGCGTAGGGCAGGGCGCTGGTGACGAGGATCTGGCGGGCTTCGGACATGTTGATCGGCTGCACGGGGTAATCGAGGGAAGTCGGCAACTATATAGGCGCGGCGGTTTTTTTTCATCCGCACGGGCCGGACTGCATCCCCGGCGCCCGCGGTCGCTTCAGGCTGCTACGATAGCCGCCTGTTTCGCTCAGCCTTTTCCCGGAGTTCGTCATGACCGTTACCCGCGCCCAGGTGGAATCCACGCTGCGCCAGTTCACCGATCCCCATCTCGACCAGGACCCGGTCAGCGCCGGTTGCCTGCGCGAGGTCGACATCCAGGGCGGCAAGGTCCGCGTGCGCCTGCAACTGGGCTACGCCGCCGGCCTGTTCAGGAGCGGCTGGGCGCAGACCCTGCAGATGGCCCTGGAGAACCTCGAGGGCGTCGACAGCGCGCAGGTCCAGGTGGATTGCGTGATCGAATCGCACAAGGCGCAGGAGCAGGTTCCGGCGCTGGGCAACGTGAAGAACATCATCGCCGTGGCCTCCGGCAAGGGCGGCGTCGGCAAGTCGACCACCGCCGCCAACCTGGCGCTGGCGCTGGCCCGCGAAGGCGCGCGGGTGGGCATTCTCGACGCGGACATCTACGGCCCCAGCCAGGGCATCATGTTCGGCATCGCCGAAGGCACGCGGCCGAAGATCCGCGAGCAGAAGTTCTTCGTGCCCATCGAGGCGCACGGCGTGCAGGTGATGTCGATGGCCTTCCTCACCGACGACGACACGCCGGTGGTATGGCGCGGGCCGATGGTGTCCGGCGCGCTGATCCAACTGATCACCCAGAGCGCCTGGGACAACCTCGACTACCTGGTGATCGACATGCCGCCGGGCACCGGCGACATCCACCTGACCCTGGCGCAGAAGGTGCCGGTGGCGGGCGCGGTGATCGTCACCACGCCGCAGGACCTGGCCCTGCTGGATGCGCGCAAGGGCGTGGAGATGTTCCGCAAGGTCAACATCCCGGTGCTCGGCGTGGTGGAGAACATGGCCGTGCACATCTGCTCCAACTGCGGGCATGCCGAGCACCTGTTCGGCGAAGGCGGTGGCGAGAAACTCGCTGCGCAGTACGACGTCGAGCTGCTCGCCTCGATGCCCCTGTCCATGGCGATCCGCCTGCAATCCGATGGCGGCAAGCCGACCACCGTGGCCGACCCGGAAAGCCAGATCGCCATGCTCTACCAGCACGTCGCCCGCTGCGTCGGCGCGCGTATCGCGCTGACCGGGCAGACGACGATGCCCAACATCGTCATCAGCGACGATTGATCCGCGCCAGCTAGTCTCAAGACAGGGCCGTCCGACACGGGCGGCCGACTCCCGATCCGCAGAGGAAGCCCCATGTCCCAGACCAGCCCGTTCGTGATCGGCGCCGACACCGATGGCCAGCCCCTGGCCCAGTCGCTGCGCCTGACCAACCGCCATGGCCTGGTCGCCGGCGCCACCGGGACCGGCAAGACCGTGACCCTGCAGCACCTCGCCGAGCTTTTCAGCGATGCCGGCGTGGCGGTGTTCGCCACCGATGTGAAAGGCGACCTCTGCGGCCTCGGCGCCGCCGGTGATCCGCAGGGCAAGGTGGCCGAGCGCATCGCCGCCATGCCCTGGCTGAATCACCGTCCGCAGGCCTATCCGCTGGTGCTCTGGGACGTGCACGGCGCCAGCGGCCATTCGCTGCGCACCACGCTCAGCGAGATGGGCCCCCTGCTGATCGGCAACCTGCTGGAACTCACCGACAGCCAGCAGGCGGCGCTTTACGCGGCGTTCAAGGTGGCCGACCGCGAAGGCCTGCTGCTGCTCGACCTGAAGGACCTGAAAGCGCTGCTCAATCACCTGCGCGAGAACCCCGAGCTGCTCGGCGAGGACCGTGCGCTGTTCGCCGGCGCCTCCGCCCAGGCGCTGCAACGGCGCCTGGCGAGCCTGGAACAGCAGGGCGGCGATTCGCTGTTCGGCGAGCCGGCGTTGCAGCTGGGCGACCTGCTGCAGCCCGGTGCCGACGGCCGCGGGCGCATCCACCTGATGGACGCCAGCCGCCTGGTGCACGAGTCGCCGAAGGTCTATGCGACCTTCCTGCTCTGGCTGCTCGCCGAGCTGTTCGAGCAGCTGCCCGAGCGCGGCGATGCCGACAAGCCGATCCTCGCGCTGTTCTTCGACGAGGCGCACCTGCTCTTCGCCGACACCCCGAAAGCGCTGCAGGAGCGCCTGGAACAGGTGGTGCGGCTGATCCGCTCGAAGGGCGTCGGGGTCTATTTCGTCACTCAGTCGCCGTCCGACCTGCCCGACGGCGTGCTCGCCCAGCTCGGCCTGCGCATCCAGCACGGGCTGCGCGCCTTCACCGCCAAGGAGCAGAAATCGCTGCGCGCCGTGGCCGACGGTTTCCGCCCGAACCCGGCGTTCGACACCCTCGACACGCTGACCCAACTGGGCATCGGCGAGGCGCTGGTCGGCGTGCTCGAGGAGAAGGGCACCCCGGCGATGGTCCAGCGCGTCGCCATCGCGCCGCCGCAGTCGCGGATCGGCCCGCTGAGCGACGCCGAGCGCGCCGCGCTGCTGCGCAGCTCGCCGTTGCTGGGGCGCTACGACAAGCCGATCGATCGCGAGTCCGCCTACGAAATCCTCAGCGCCCGCGCCGCGGAGAAGCCCGAGGTGGCCGCGGAGAAACCGGCCAACGCCAGCTTCGGCGGCAAGGCCGGCGACATGCTCGGCGACATCGCCAGCAGCGCGCTGAAGAGCGCCGTGCGCCAGGCCGCCAACCAGCTAGGCCGGCAACTGGTGCGCGGGCTGCTGGGTTCGCTGCTGGGTGGCAAGAAGCGCTGACGTCGTAAGGTGTCAGATCACCCTGTGGCCGCCGGGTCGATGGGCCGAAGCCCATCCTACGGTCCTGCCCCGGCTCAGAACCCCGTAGGGTGGGCTTTAGCCCACGCGAGATGCCAAAGGCACGGTTGGGTGGCCTGAAACGAATCGCGCCCGTTAGGACGAGTGAACCCCGGCGAGACGACTTCGCCCCGATCAGCCTCGTAGGGTGGGCTTCAGCCCACGCGATATGCCAAAGGCACGGTTGGGTGGCCTGAAACGAATCGCCCCCGCCAGGTCGGGTGAAACCCGGCGAGACGACTTCGCCCCGATCAGCCTCGTAGGGTGGGCTTCAGCCCACGCGATATGCCCAAGCACGGTTGAGTGGTCTGAACGAATCGCCCCTTCCAGGCCGAGTGAAACCCGGCGAGACGACTTCGCCCCGATCAGCCTCGTAGGGTGGGCTTCAGCCCACGCGATATGCCAAAGCCCGGTTGGGTGGCCTGAAACGAATCGCCCCCGCCAGGCCGAGTGGCGGCAGGAGAACCCCCGACTTCGCCCCGATCAGCGCCGCCACCCTGTCGCTCCCGCTGCCGCGCAGGCCCATCGGGCGGGCCACTTTCATCGGCGGGCCGCTGACCGGTAAGATGTGCGCCCCGTTCCAGCCAGCCAGGACCCCCGCCATGAGCATCAAATCGGACAAGTGGATTCGCCGCATGGCCCAGGAGCACGGCATGATCGAGCCCTTCGTCGAGCGCCAGGTGCGCACCGAGGGCGCCGAGCGGCTGATCTCCTACGGCGTCTCCAGCTACGGCTACGACGTGCGCTGCGCCGACGAATTCAAGGTGTTCACCAACATCCATTCGGCGGTCGTCGACCCGAAGAACTTCGACGAGAAGAGCTTCGTCGACATCAAGAGCGACGTCTGCATCATCCCGCCGAACTCCTTCGCCCTGGCGCGCACCGTCGAGTACTTCCGCATCCCGCGCGATGTGCTGACCATCTGCCTGGGCAAGAGCACCTACGCGCGCTGCGGGATCATCGTCAACGTCACCCCGCTGGAACCCGAGTGGGAAGGCCACGTGACCCTGGAGTTCTCCAACACCACCACCCTGCCGGCGAAGATCTACGCCAACGAGGGCGTGGCGCAGATGCTCTTCCTGCAGTCCGACGAGGCGTGCGAAGTCTCCTACCGCGACCGCGGCGGCAAGTACCAGGGCCAGACCGGCGTCACCCTGCCGAAGACCTGATCGCCCGGCCAGCCGATGCGCGGCGCCCGCCGCGCGTTCCGCGAACGGCGGCTTGACGTAGACTGGCGCCAGGCCCCTTTCGCGAATCCCTCCGCATGTCCTTCCTGCTCAACAGCCTCATCGTCCTGATCACCGTCGTGCTGATGGAGGGTGTCTCCTGGGTGTCACACAAGTACGTGATGCACGGCTGGGGCTGGGGCTGGCACCGCTCGCACCACGAACCGCGGCAGGGCTGGTTCGAGAAGAACGACCTCTACGCGGTGGTCTTCGCGTCCCTGGCGATCGTCCTGATCGCCCTCGGCACCGCCGGCCGCTGGCCGCTGCAATGGATCGGCGCCGGCATGACCCTCTACGGGTTCCTCTACTTCCTCGCCCACGACGGCCTGGTGCACCGGCGCTGGCCGTTGCGCTACGTACCGCGCCGCGGCTATCTCAAGCGCCTCTACCAGGCGCATCGCATGCACCACGCAGTGGAAGGGCGCGAGGGCTGCGTATCGTTCGGCTTCCTCTACGCCCCTTCGGTGAAGGCCCTCAAGGCCGAACTGCAGCGTCTTCACGGCGGCCGCCTGGACCGCGCGGACGAGCGCTCCGGCGATTAGGCCGAGCGACGTGGCGTGGGCGCAGAACGCGAAGCGGACGCACCGGTAGCACGTGATCTGGTGCGCATGGCGCACCCTACGGCCGCCAGCGATGGCGGCTCATCGGGCGAGCAGACGCGGTTCCGTAGGGCGCGCCGCGCGCACCGATCAGTTCGCAGGTGAGTTAGGCGCGCCCCCACTTCCGCAAACCCACACGTAGCCTCGCGCGCTGTAACCCACCGGGTGGGTTTTCGGGGAGCGCATGGGATGCGGCGTTTGGCGGCGGTGGGCTGAAGCCCACCCTACGGTTGGATCGGCTGTCAGTTCGTAGGGTGGGTTAGGCGCGCTCCCACTTCCGCAAACACGCACCCGGCCTCGCGCGCCGTAACCCACCGGGCGGGTTTTCGTGGAGCGCATGGGATGCGGTGTTTGGCGGCGGTGGGCTGAAGCCCACCCTACGGTTGGATCGGCTGTTAGTTCGTAGGGTGGGTTAGGCGCGTCCCCATTTCCGCAAACACGCACGCAGCTTCGCGCGCCGTAACCCACCGGGCGGGTTTTCGTGGAGGACATGAGGTGCGGATTCTGGTCGCGGTGGGCTGAAGCCCACCCTACGGCTGGATCGGCTGTCAGCGGGGGCGGGTCCACAGGCCGGAGGGGCGCGGTTGCGGGGTGATCGCCCGCGAGCCCAGCGCCTGCAGCCCACCGAGGCCGACCAGGCGCAGCTTGTCCAGGCGGCTGGTGGATACGCGCCGGTCCCATGCATGGGCGCCACGTGCCTGCACCTTCACGCCGATCTGCCGGTACACGCCGCGTGCGGTGGCGATCGCCCAGGCCGAGCGCAGCGGCAGGGCGGCCAGGCCCTGGGCCGCCGAGGCGTAGTAGGGTTCCGCGGCCATCACAAGGCGCCGGGCGAGCTGGGCGATGGCCGCGCGGTGCCGTGGGGCGGCGAGCTGGTCCGGCGCCACGCCGAGTTCCGCCAGCCACTGCTCCGGCAGATACACGCGCCCGGCGCCGGCATCCTCGACGATGTCGCGGGCGATGTTGGTCAGCTGGAAGGCCATGCCCAGGTCGCAGGCGTGGTCCAGCACCTGCTCGTCGCGCACGCCCATCAGCATCGCCATCATCACGCCGACCACCCCGGCGACGTGGTAGCAGTACTCCAGGGTGTCCTCGAACTGCCGGTAGCGACGCTGCTCCACGTCCATGCGAAAGCCCGCCAGGTGCTCCAGCGGATAGCGCTGCGGAATGCCGTGCTGGGCGACCACCTGGCCCAGCGCGGCGAACGCCGGCTCGCTCGGCGCGGCGCCGGCGTACAGCGCCTGGGTGGCGGCGAGCAGCTGTTCGAGGCGCGCCCGGCTGGGGGGAGTGTCGCTCGCCTGCTGGCCGAAACCCAGTTGCTGGCCGTCGATCACGTCGTCGCAATGCCGGCACCAGGCGTAGAGCATCACCGCGCTGCGCCGGGTATCGGCGTCGAACAGCCGGCTGGCGGCGGCGAAACTCTTCGAGCCGACGGCGATGCTGCGCTCGGCGTGGTCGAGCAGCGCGTCGGTCATCGGCCGGCATCCTCGATCATCAGCCCGGCGGTGGCCTTGGCCGAGCCGACCACGCCCGGTACGCCGGCGCCGGGGTGGGTGCCGGCGCCGACGATGTAGAGGTTGTCGATACGGACGTCGCGGTTGTGCGGGCGGAACCAGGCGCTCTGGGTGAGGATCGGCTCCAGCGAGAACGCCGAGCCAAGGTGCGCGTTGAGTTCGTCGCGGAAATCCAGCGGGGTGAAGATGCGGCTGGTCACCAGGTCCTCGCGCAGGCCGGGGATGTAGTGGCGCTCGAGGTACTCGAAGATCCGCTCGCGATACAGCGGCCCCTGCACCGTCCAGTCGATGTCGGCGTTGCCCAGGTGCGGCACCGGCGCCAGCACGTAGTGGGCGGCGCAGCCTTCGGGCGCCAGCGACGGGTCGGTGACGCAGGGCGCGTGCAGGTACAGGGAGAAATCCTCGGCCAGCTCGGCGCCCGCGAAGATTTCGGCGATCAGCTCGCGGTAGCGCGGGCCGAAGCACACGGTGTGGTGCTGCAGCCCCGGATGCTGGCGCCGCAAGCCGAAGTAGATGACGAACAGCGACATGCTGAAGCGCTTCTTCTGCAGGCGCCGGCCTTCGTCGATACCGCGTGGATGGTGCCCGAGCAGCGCCTTGTAGGTGTGCACCACGTCGGCGTTCGAGGCCACGGCGTCGGCCTCGAAGCGGCGGCCGTCGGCGCAGATCGCCGCGGTGATGCGCTCGCCGGAGGTCTCCAGGCGTTGCACCGGCGCGTTCAGTTCCAGCGTCCCGCCCAGGTCCTGGAACAACCGCACCATGCCGTCCACCAGGGCGCCGGTGCCGCCGCGCGGAAACCACACGCCCCACTCGCGCTCCAACGCGTGGATCAGCGCGTAGATCGACGAGGTGGCGAACGGGTTGCCGCCCACCAGCAGCGAGTGGAAGGAGAACGCCTGGCGCAACTGCTCGTCCTCGATGAAGCGTGCGACCATGCTGTACACGCTCTTCCACGCCTGCAGCCGCGCGAGCTGTGGGCCGGCCTGGATCATGCTGCGAAAGGACAGGAACGGCACCGTGCCGAGCTTCAGGTAACCCTCCTCGAACACCGCCCTGGAATACGCGAGGAAGCGCCGGTAGCCCTCGACATCGGCGGGGTTGCGCGCATGGATCTGGCGGTCCAGATCGGCCTGGTCGTTGGCGTAGTCGAAGGCGAAGCCGTCCTCCCAGCAGAGCCGGTAGAAGGGCGCCACCGGCAGCAGCTCGACGTAATCGGCCAGGCGCTTGCCGGCGATGCTGAACAGTTCCTCCAGCGCCGAAGGGTCGGTGATCACGGTCGGGCCGGCGTCGAAGACGAAGCCCTGGTCTTCGTAGACGTAGGCGCGGCCGCCCGGCTTGTCGCGTTTCTCCAGCAGCGTCGTGTGGATGCCGGCGGCCTGTAGGCGGATGGCCAGCGCCAGGCCGCCGAAACCGGCGCCGATCACCACGGCGCGTTTTCCCTGAATCATGAGTGCTTCCTGTGTCTGTGCAGATCGTCGGCGCGCGCGGCGTGCAGCGCCTCGCCGAGGGGGACGGGCGGTTTGCCGCTGAGGATGCGCAGCTTGTCCGCCAGGCGCGGGTGCCCGGCGTAGAAGCGCTGGATCAGTCCTTCGGAGAGGCCGTAGAAACGCTGCATGACCCTCCACCGATTGGCCGGTTCGCCGGCCAGGAAGAGCATGCGGTTGAGCAGGCGGAAGAAGCCCTGGCGCCGCCATTGCTGGCGGGCGAATGCCTCGATCGAGGTGAACAGCGCGCTCGCCTCGAGGTTTTGCAGGCGGGCGATGTGGTCGGCCAGGCGCACCGCGTAGGCCAGCGAGTAGCCGGTGGTGGGGTGGAACAGCCCGGCGGCCAGGCCGCTGCGCGGTTGCCCGCTGGCGCTGAGCCAGAACGCGTCGACATCGCCGCACAGGACGATGGGCAGCACGCCACGCTCCTCGCGCAGTTGCTCGGCGATGCGCCAGCCGCGGCTCGCGGCGTAGTCGGCGATCTGCCCGCGCAGCGCGGCGTCGTCGAGGTCGTCGCCATCGGCGTAGCGGGTGTCCTCGATGAGCAGGCGGTCCGCACCGAACGGCAGCACGTAGACGAACCGATAGCCGTCGTGCTGCGCGACGCTGGCGTCCATCACGATGGGCGCATTCAGGCCGTGCGGCTCGCTCAGGCGGACTTCCTGACCGAGGAATTTCTGGTAGCCCAGCGCCAGGTGCGGGCTGGCCGCCGGGCCGCGGCCGTCGATCACCGCGTGCGCGCGCAGGGTTTCGCCGCTGCTCAGTTGCACGTCGGTGGGAGTCAGCGACGCGACCCGGGCGCCGAGCTGCAGGGAGCCGCCGAGGCGCGCCCGCAGGCGTTCGTCGAAGCGTTGCGAGGTGATCGAGGCATAGCCGCTGTGCAGGCGCCGCCGGCGCGCCGGGAAGATCACCTCGTAGGCGTCCCAGCGATGCGCGACGAGCGGCGCCAGCCATTGCCGCTGCGTGCCGTCCAGGTCACCCTCGTGGAACGACCAGGTGTGGTTGCCGCCCAGGCTCTCGCCCTGTTCCAGCAGCAGTACGCGCAGCTCCGGGCGGGCGTCGGCCAGGCGCCAGGCGATCAGGCCATTGGCCAGGCCGCCGCCGACCAGGATCAGGTCGTAGTCAGGTTGCATCGGCGCGCTCCACCGGCTGGCCGCTGCGCACCACCGCCTCGACGATATCCGCGGCGCGCTCGACGCCACCGGCTTGGGCCAGGCTGGCGCCGACCCGCGCGGCATTGGCGGCGAAACGCGGGTCGTCGAGCAACTGGCGCAGTGCGCGGCCGATGCCGCCCCGGCTGGCCAGTTGCGGGAACAGCCGCAGGCCGGCACCGGCGTGCAGCACGCGGGCGGCCACGCCGGGCTGGTCGAAGGCGATCGGCACGGCGAGCATCGGCACGCCGGCGGCGAGGGCGTCCATCACCGTGTTCAGCCCGGCGTGGGTGATCACCGCGTCGGCGCGGGCGAGGGCGGCGCGCTGCGGGGCGAAGTCGGTGACCCAGGTCGCGCCCAGGCCTTCCAGCACGCGCTCCTGCACGGTATTCAGCCCGCCGCAATGCGCCAGCAGCAGTTGCACGTCCTGCTCGGCGCAGGCGCGGACGATCCGCTGGAACAGGCCGAAACGCCCTCCCTGCAGGGTGCCCAGCGAGGCGAAGACGAACGGCCGGCGCGTCGACAGCGGTATCTGCAACGGCGCTTGTTCCTCGGCGCCACGCAGTGGCCCGACGGCGTGGAACTGCGCCGGCGCCTGCTGCCGTGGGAAGTCGAAGGCGGCGGTGGTCTGGCTGATCTGCGCGTAGGGCGACAGGCACTCGTGCAGCGCCTGGCGCGGCGCCAGGCCGAAGCGCTCGGCGTGCCCGGCGATCACCCGCGCGTGCGGACGCATCAACAGGTCGTAGACCTGGCTGCTGCCCCGATTGAGGTTCTCGCCCTGCGGCGAATCGGCGTAGCCCCAGGGCATCACCGGCAGCGGCAGGCGCGGCTCGCGGTTGACCGGCAGTGCGCAGGCGATCGACACGTAAGGCAGCTTCAGGTGTTCGGCGATCAGCCCGCCAGCGGCTTCCATCTGGTCGGCGAGCAGCGCGTCGACGCCCAGCTCGCGGAGCACGGCCGGCGCCTCGCGGCAGAGCATGTCGGTGGTCCTGGCCAGGTCGAGAATCACCCGGCGCAGGCCGTTGACGCCGCCCGGCCGCGCGGCCAGCTCCACGGTATGGCGCAGCGAACCGGCCGGGTGCGAGACGGCGCCGACGCTGGTGAAACCGACGCGCGGATCGCGCAGCAGCGCGCCGGCATCCTGCTGATGGACGAAGGTCACCCGATGGCCGCGCGCGATCAGGCTGCCGGCGAGCGCTTCCAAGGCACGGAAATGGCTGGTGAAGGGCGGGGCGATGACTGCGAAGTGGCTCATGCTCGCGGCGGGCGCCTCATCGCCGTGCCGCGCCGCGGGGCAGCAGCGGCGCCTGGCGCAGG
>NZ_DEYR01000004.1:0-18886 GCF_002364635.1 Pseudomonas sp. UBA3153 | reverse complement strand
GCGGCGACCACGCTGGCCGGCGTCGAGCCGGCGGCGTTGGCGGCGGTCTGCGCGGCGCCTACGGCAGCGCTGTCACCGCCCGGGTTGCTCGGGTTGCGTCCGTCGACGGTCACGTACATGGTCCAGTTGTTCGCATCGCTCTTCACGAAGTACTGCGACATGGTGTGCGAGTTGCCCTGGGAGTCGTAGACGTCGACCGAGGTGGACCAGTTGTAGCTCGCCGAAACCGACGGATTGAACGGCGTGGTGGTAGGAACGGCCGCGGTGGAGTTCAGCGCGACGACCTGGTCGATATCGGTGGTGGCCTTCGGCAACTGGTTGGTGGTATCGATCTTCAGATCGGTGATCACCCCGTTGACGATGTTGCCACTGGCATCGACGCCGTAGCCCTGCAGCCTGTTGCCCGAGTTGTCGATGACGAAACCGGCGCTGTCCGAATGGAAGGTGCCGTTACGGGTGTAGACCCGGGAGCCATTGTCGCTGAGCACGAAGAAGCCGTTGCCGTTGATCGCCAGGTCCAGGCTGCCACCGGTGGAGGTGATGTTGCCCTGGGTGAACTGCTGCGAGACGTTGGCGGTGAGTACGCCGCTGCCGGTGGTGTTCTTGCCGGAGCCGAACATCGAGGTGGCGTACACGTCGGCGAACTCCGCGCGGGAGGCCTTGAAGCCGGTGGAGCCCACGTTGGCAATGTTGTTGCCGGTCACGTTGAGGTTCTTGCTGGCGGCGTTGAGGCCACTCAGGCCGATATTGAAAGACATGAATTTCTCCTTCCGGCGCGCCGGCTTACTGGCCAATCACCTGGACTTGCGACAGCTTCACGCTGCCCATCCCGGCTAAGTTGAGGGTCATTTCTCCGCCGTCCTGTCCCAGCGTCACACTGCTGACAGTCGCCGGCATGTAGGTCGAAAGAGCGGTCTTGGTGTCATCGATGGTGGCGGTAGCCTTGAACGTGTAGGTGCCGGCCGCGAGCTTCGTGCCATTGGTGTCGGTACCGTCCCACTCGAACGTGACGTTGCCGGCCTCCTGGGCGCCGAGATTGATCTTCTTCACCACGGCGCCAGCGGAGTCGTACACGCTGACGGTGGTTTCGGTGCCGGCCTCAGGCAGCTTCACCGCGCCGGTGATGCCGGTAGAGGTATCCACAACCGCCTTGTCGGTTTGCGCGATCACCGAACGACCGACCAGCGACGAGGCCTGCAGCGCCTGCGAGGACTGGAAGCCGCTGGTGATGGTGTTGACGGACGCGTTCAGGTTCTCCATGCCCTCGACCTGGCTGAACTGCGCCAGCTGGGCGACGAACTCGCTGTTGTCCTGGGGATCGAGCGGGTTCTGGTTGTTCAGTTGGGTGACCAGCAGTTGCAGGAAGTCGTTCTTGCCCAGCGAGCTGGAGCTGCTGGACAAACTGGTGCTGCTGGAATCTTTCGGCTTCGTGGTGCTGGACAGTCCGGCCAGTACGTCGGAGGCGCTATTGACAGTGCTCATTGAGGTTCTCCGCTTACTGACCCAGCGTCAGTACTTTCTGCATCATTTGTTTGGCGGTGTTCATGATTTCCGCGTTGGTCTGGAACGCACGGCTGGCGGAGATCATGTCGGCCATTTCCTCGACGACGTTGACGTTGGGGTAATACACGTAGCCGTCCTTGTCCGCGGCCGGATGGTTGGGCTCGTAGCGCGCCTGCAACTCACTCTGGTCCTCGACGATTCCGGTCACCTGAACGCCCACGCCGGCCTGGCCCTGGTCCTCGAACAGCGAACCGCCACCAGCGCCCTGGGCGCCATTGAGCATGGTGGCGAACACCGGATGCCGCGCGCGGTAGGTCTGATCGACGCTGGAGGAAACGGTGTCAGCGTTGGCGATGTTGCTGGCGACGGTATTCAGGCGCGTGTTCTGCGCACTCATGCCGGTACCGGCGATATTGAACAGGCTACTGAGTGACATGCTTATTCTCCGCGAATGGCCTCGATCAGCCCTTTGAACTTGCTGTTGAGAAGCGTGAAGCTGGCCTGGAATTCCAGAGAGTTCTGGGCGTAGGCGGCCTGCTCGACCTGTTCGTCGACGGTGTTCTGGTCCAGCGACGGCTGGGTCGGAATGCGGTAGCGCAACGACGCGTCGGTGGTGGTCATGGCAATGCCTTCCGCCTCGATGTGGCGGCCGCTGGTGGTCGTCAGCGTCGGCATGTTCGAGCTGGAGCCACCCTTCGCCATCTTGTCCGCCTGCTCGGCGAGCACCGCGCTGAAGTCCAGGTCGCGGGCCTTGTAGTTGGGCGTGTCGGCGTTGGCGAGGTTATTGCCTAGTACCTCGGCGCGTTGCGCCCGAAAGGCCAGGGCTTTCTCGTGGATACCGAGGGCGTTGTCGAAACTGATGCTCATGGTCGCGGGACCTATGCGATGTGCTGTATCAGCGACAAAGCAAGCGTCATGCCATGATTTTTTAGCCTTATAAATCAGCTACTTGTGAACAAGCGACAAAAACCGGATGCGAAAACGGCAATTAATTTCCGCTTTCGGTGGCTCTCTTCGGGAAGGGGCGGCAAAACTTTGGCGCGGTGAGCGGCAAGGCGTGCCAGGGAGCGGCAAGCGCTTTCCGCCGCGGAAAGCGCTCGAAGAGCTGGAGGGTGTTACTTGACCTTATAGATGATGCCGGGGCTGCATTGGACCATCTGGTAGAGGTCGGGCAGACCGTTCAGTGCCTCGGACGCGCCGAGGAACAGGTAGCCGCCGGGCTTCAGCGTGGCGTGGATGCGCGTGAGGATGTCCTTCTTCACCTCGGCGGAGAAGTAGATCAGCACGTTGCGGCAGAAGACGATATCGAACTTGCCCAGCACCGAGTAACTGTCCAGCAGGTTCAACGCGCGGAACTCGACCCGGTTGCGAATCGGCGCCTTGACCGCCCAGCGGCCCGGCGCCTTCAGATCGAAGTAGCGCTGCAGGCGCTCCTGCGAGAGGCCCCGCCCCATCGCCAGGCTGTCGTACTCGCCGGACTTGCAGGCGGTGAGCATGGTCCCGGAAAGGTCGGTGGCGACGATCTGCACGCCGGCCTTGAGCTGGCCGAGGTTGGTCCGTTCGAACTCGTCGATCGCCATGGACAGCGAATAGGGCTCCTGCCCCGACGAACAGGCGGCCGACCAGATTCGCAGCCGTTGCCCACCGGCGTTCTTGATCATCTCCGGAAGAATCCGGGATTTCAGCACCTCGAACGGGTAGGCATCGCGAAACCAGAGGGTCTCGTTGGTCGTCATCGCGTCGACCACCTGCTCGCGCAGGCCGCTGCGCGGCTGACTTTCGATACGCTGGACCAGCTCGCTCAGGGAACGGATGGATTGCTGCTCCATCAGTTTGTTGAGGCGGCTGGATACCAGATACTGCTTGTTGCTGCCGAGCAGGATGCCGCAGGTTTTCTCCAGGAAAACCCGAAACTGCTCGAAGTCCAGATTGCCTGAAGACACGGGTGCTGCCTCTCCGATCCGATGGGCTGCCAAGAGTATTCCTTAGCCGTTGACTGATTGTTTGACACGCTCGACGACCCGCGAAGCGAGGTCGTCGGGGCGGAACTTGGCGAGAAAATCGTCGGCGCCCACTTTCTTCACCATGGCCTGGTTGAACACGCCCGACAACGAAGTATGCAGGAGAATGTGCAGCTTCTGCAGGCGCTGATCGGCGCGAACCTCCGCGGTGAGCGTGTAGCCGTCCATCTCCGGCATCTCGATGTCGGAAATCATCATCAGCAATTCGTCTTCAGGGTGACGACCCTCGTCGGCCATGCTCTTGAGATAGTCCAGCGCCTGGCGACCGTCGTTCAACGCAGTCACCTCGACGCCAACGCTTTCCAGACAACGGCTCACCTGCTTGCGCGCCACCGACGAGTCGTCGACGATCAGCACGCGCTTGGTCACCGCGCGCTGCTGGGTCTCCACGTCGATCACGCCCTCGGAGATGACCTCGGAAGTCGGCGCCACCTCGGCGAGAATCTTCTCCACGTCGATGATTTCCACCAGCTGATTGTCGACCCGCGTCACCGCCGTCAGGAAATGGTCGCGACCGGCGCCCTTTGGCGGCGGATGAATCTCTTCCCAGTGCATGTTGACGATGCGCTCCACGGAACGCACCAGGAAACCCTGCACTTTGGTGTTGTACTCGGTGATGATGACGAAACTGTCTTTCAGGTCATCGAGGCCCGGTTTACCGGTGGCCATGGCCAGGTCGAGGATCGGGATGGTACCGCCGCGAATGCTGGCAACGCCGCGAACGACCGGGCTCGATTTCGGCATGATGGTGAGTTTCGGGCACTGCAGCACCTCCTTCACCTTGAACACGTTGATGCCGTACAGCTGTTTTCCGTCCAGGCGGAACAGCAGCAGCTCGAGGCGGTTCTGCCCCACCAGCTGAGTTCGCTGGTTAACCGAATCCAATACACCGGCCATGCCAGATTCCTCTAAATGAATGTCCCGCGTCTGCTCAGGTTAGCAGGCGGCACGACCCTTGCTATCTCACCTGTCATGAAAGAACTCACGACATTTTTTCGACGCATGATGTCAAAACGACAGCGCATGTGTCGTGTTTTACCCACTTTATGCGGGCTCGGCTACACCGGTCTGGTGTTGGCCCAGCAAACCATGCCTGAGCAACTTATCGACACGACCCAGGGATTTCTTGAATTCGCCGTGGAAGATTATCTGCGTACCGTGGACATACCGGGCCGCTACGAAATCCAGGTCAACCGGCTCGATCCGCGCCTGCGCCTGCCGCTGTGCGATCAGGAGCTGAACGCCAAGCTGGAAAGCCCGGCCCAACCGATCGGGCGGGTCACGGTGAGGGTCAGCTGCGACGGCAGTTCGCCGTGGAGCGTGTTCGTTCCGGCCCAGGTGAAGGTGTTCCGCGACGTCGTGGTGGTCAAGCGTCCGCTGACCCGCGGCAGCATTATCGGCGAGACCGATGTAGCGCTGGCGGAACGGGACACCGGAACCCTCGGCCAGGCCTTCCTCGTCGCTACCGAGCAGGCGGTCGGCAGCAAGCTGACACGACCGGTGGTCGCCGACCAGGCGATCCTTATGACGAGTCTGGAAACAGCCGACGTGATCGCCAAGGGTGACCACGTGGTGATCAAGGCGCAAAGCGGCGCCATCAACGTGAACATGCCCGGCGAAGCACTTTCGGCGGGCGCCCCAGGCGAGCAGATCCGGGTCAGGAACCTGCAGTCTCAACGTGTGATCAAGGCCCGGGTTACCGGCCCGGGCGTGGTAGAAGTGGCTATGTAAGGCATGAAACGGCTGGCGTGCAGACAGGACGGTTCTTTACACTGGCGGACGGCGCAAATCTTTTTGCTCTGTCTCGCTAAAGTTATCGGCGTGATCGCCGAAAAGCTGGGCAAGCGTCCAGACACCGTCCGAGGTTTTGCATCATGGTTATCGACTTCAACCGGCCCAACAATGCCGTTACGCCGTCTTCGACGACGCGTACCAGCAGCAGCCAGCCCGGCAGTCGCACCGAAGCCGCCGCCGACAGCAAAGCGAGCAGCACCGTCGAGCAGACCCCAGCCAAGGGCGGCGAACCCGTGCAGCTCAGCCAGGAGGCACAGCAATTGCAGTCCGTTAGCGACAAGCTGCGTGACCTGCCCACCGTCGATAGCGAGAAGGTCGCCCGGCTCAAGCAGGCGATCAGCGACGGTAGCTATCAGGTCGATAGCAAACGCGTCGCCAGCAAACTGCTCGATTTCGAGTCCCAGCGTTAGCTTCAGGCCGCGCTGGGGATTTTGGACGCTTGATTCCCAGAGCCCGCCGCCATGAACGACACGACCCTGCTGCAACTGTTCAGCGAAGATATCGGCCACGCCGAGCAGTTGCTTGAATTGCTCGAAAGCGAGACCCAGGCCCTGACGAGTCAGGACCTCACCTCCCTGGAAACCATCCTCACCAGCAAGCAGACCCTGCTCGCCCTGCTCGACCAGCATGGCCGGGCGCGGAGTCGCGTGCTCGTCTCGCTGAACCTGAGCGCCGACCGCGCGGGACTGCAGGCACTCGCCAAGGCCTCGGCGCAAGGCGAGGAACTGCTCGCCGCCGGCGATCGACTCAGCGCGCTGCTGCGTGAATGTCAGGACACCAACCTGCGCAATGGGCGGCTGATTCGCGCCAGCCAGACCAGCGTCACCAAGCTGCTTGGAATCCTTCGCGGCGCAGAGGTGCCCAACCTCTACAATAACCGTGGAGCGACGTCGCGCGTCGGCTATCAGCGTCCCTTGAGCCAGGCATAAATCCCTGAAATAAGAACGACATGCAGTCGTGTTGCCCGTATGCTAGCGCAGCCTATTGCCGGGAGAACGCTGGAGTGCCGAACCCCTTCATCGAGGAGAATGGTCCGCAAGAGCCCCGGCTGCTTAGAGCTCCGCTGGAGATCTTCGCCAACCTGCGCCTGCTGCAGCAGAACCATGACCCTCTCGTCATAACCTTCGAAGGCCGCTCGCAGCGTTTCCAGAGTTTCGTGGTCCAGGTCGACCGCGAGCGCAACCTGCTGGCCCTCGACGAACTGATACCCAACGACGGCGAACGCTATCTGCAGGCCGGCGAGTCCTTCCACGTCGAAGGCTTCCATGAGGGCGTGCGCATCGCCTGGGATTGCGAGCAGAAGCTCTACATCGGCGAGCTCGAAGGCGCCCGCGCGTACTGGGCGACGCAACCCGAGGAGATGCTTTACCACCAGCGCCGGGGCGCCTTCCGCGCGGTGCTGAAACTGACCCAGCCGGTCCAGGTGAGCCTGGACGGCGACAAACTCAGGGCCTCGATCGTCGGCCAGATGCTCGACATCTCCGCCACCGGCTGCAAGCTGCGCTTCGCCGGCGACGTCACCGACCGCCTCAATCCGGGCGAAGTCTACGAGCGCCTGACCGCCGAATTGCCGTTCGGCGCAGTCACCACGTCGGTGGAGCTGCGTCACCAGCGCTATGACGCGAGGCTCGACGTGACATTCTGCGGGCTGCGCTTCTTCCGCCTCAGCGGGCTCGAGCAGCGCGCGGTCGAGCGCTTCGTCTACCAGTTGCAGCGCGAAGCCCGTCGCCTCGACTGAGCGTTCGCGCCGATCAGCCGTTCGCCGGCGCCTCCGGTGACGCGGCCCCTTCCCCGCTCTGCATCTGCGCTTCCACCACCTGTCCATCGACCCGCGGATCGAGCGCCGCCGTCAGCGGCGAGCTGGCCGTGCTGTCGGGCATCGGGATGTGCTGCAGCGGCGCATCGTCGACCTGATGCAGATTGGTCACCGCTTCCGGGCGAATCCGCCAGACCAGGATCAGCGCGCAAAGGCTGACGAAGGCATACAGCATGTTCGCGCCCAGGTACTTCATCAGCACGCCGGCGAGCAGCGGACCGACGCAGGCACCGATGCCGAAGGTGACCAGCAGCATGGCGCTCAGCGACACCCGACGCTCGGCCTCCACATGGTCGTTGGAAAACGCCACCGCCAGCGGATAGAGACTGAACTGCAACAGGCTGACGACGAAGCCGAGCGGCAGCAGCACCGCCAGCGGCACCTCGCCCAGCAGCGCCAGCGGAAGCGCCGCCACGCTCAGCAGCAAGGCGCAGACACGAATCAGCCAGGCGCGGTCGCGACGGTCGGAAATCCACCCCAGCGGCCACTGCACCAGCAACGCCGCGAGGATGCAGCTGCCCATGAACACGCCGACCTGCTGCGTCGACAGCCCCAGGCGCGTGGCGTACAGCGGCGCCAGGCCATAGAAGGAGCCGATCAGCAGCCCCGAGACCAGCACGGTGGTCAACGACTGCGGCACCCGGCGGATGAAGAAACGCGGTTCCAGCGGCGCCGGATGCAGCGCGGCGGGGTGAATCTTGCGAGTCGCCGCCACCGGCACCAGGCACAGCGCAAAACACATCGCCACCAGCATCAGCAGCTCGATGCCGAGGCCCGGGTGGACCACCAGGACCATCTGCCCCAGCACCAGCCCGAGGTACGAGGCGATCATGTAGCCACCGAATACCCGCCCACGCTGGCTGGCCTCGGCCTGATCGTTCAGCCAGCTTTCGATCACCATGTACTGGCACATCATGCCCAGGCCCACCAGCATGCGCAGGATCAGCCAGGCGGGCAGCCAATCGATCAGGCCATGCCCCAGCACCGCGGCGGTCACGATCGCGGCGCAGGTGGAATAGGCGCGAATGTGGCCGACCCGGGCGATCAGTCGGTGGCCGGTCTTGCCGCCCAGCGCCAGGCCGAAGTAGTTGGAGGCCATCAAGGCGCCCACCCAGAGCCCGTCGACGCTCTTCGACAGACGCAGGGCCAGGTAGGTGCTGAGCAACCCCGAGCCGAGCAGCATCAGGGTGGTGGCCAGGTACAGCGGGCCGAAAGACTTCCAGATCCTGGACATTGAAACGGGAAACTCCTGCTGGGGCCGGACCGCCTGAGCGGTCCGGCGGAGGTTCACGCCTGGGCGGCGAGAACGCGGCGTTCCCAGGGCGTGATTTCATCGAAGAAGCTGGTCAGCTCCATCGCCTTGCTGGCGATGTAGCCTTCGATGAACTCGCTCCCGAACAGTTCCCGCGCCAACTGGCTGCGGCGTAGACGCTCCAGCGCCGCGTGCATGGTGCTCGGCAGGGTCAGCTCGTCCGGCACCACGAATTCACCCTGGATCGCCGCGCTCGGCTCCAGCTCGCGCTCGATGCCGTGCAGCCCGGCGGCCAGGCTGGCGGCGATGGCGAGGTACGGGTTGGCGTCCGCGCCGGGCAGGCGGTTCTCCACCCGCCGCGCGACCGGCGAGCTGGCCGGGATGCGCAGGCCCGCGGCACGGTTGTCGTGGGACCAGCAGGCGTTGTTCGGCGAAGCGAAGGGATGGCAGAGGCGCTGGTAGGAATTGACGTTCGGCGCGAACAGCAGGGTGAAGTCCGCCAGAGCCGCCTGCTGGCCGCCAATGAAATGGCGGAACGCGGCGGTCGGCTCGCCCTGCTCGTCGCTGAAGATGTTCCCGCCACTGCTCTGCTCCACCAGGCTCTGGTGGATGTGCATCGAGCTGCCGGGGGTTTTCGCCAACGGCTTGGCCATACACACCACGGTGATGCCGTGCTTGAGCGCGACCTCCTTGAGCAGATGCTTGAAGAGGAATGTCTGGTCGGCCAGCAGCAAGGGATCGCCGTGCAGCAGGTTGATCTCGAACTGGCTGACGCCCATCTCGTGCATGAAGGTGTCGCGCGGCAGGCCGAGCGCCGCCATGCAGCGATAGACCTCCTCGAAGAACGGCCGCAGACCGTTGTTGGAGCTCACGCTGAACGCCGAATGGCCATCCTCTCGCCGCCCGTCCAGGCCCAGTGGCGGCTGGAACGGCTGATGCGGGTCGCTGTTCGGCGCGAAGACGAAGAACTCCAACTCGGTCGCGACCACGGGCGCCAGGCCGCGCTCGGCGTAGCGGGCGATGACCTGCTTCAGCAACCCGCGGGTGGAAAGCCCCGAGCGACCGCCTTCCAGTTCGTCGGCATCGCAGATCGCCAGCGCGCGGGGCGTCTGGCTCCACGGCAGACGGTGAATCTGCGCCGGGTCGGCGACCAGCGCCAGGTCGCCATCGTCGCTGCCGTAGAAACGCGCCGGCGGGTAGCCGCCCATGATGCATTGCAGCAACACGCCGCGTGCCAGCTGCAGGCGACGGCCTTCGAGGAATCCCTCGGCCGTCATCACCTTGCCGCGAGGCACGCCATTGAGATCGGGGGTAACGCACTCGATTTCGTCGATACCGGCCAATCGTTCGGCAAGAGAGCTGCGGCCGCTGCTGGTCATCACGTCTGTTCCTTGATCATTCTGAAAGCCGGGATTCGGCAAGGTGGACAAAATACGCATCAGCCGTTCGAAATATCAAGCACCGGGCAATCGCCAGGCGCGCGGGTGTCGCATCGATATCGGGAGTGGCAGGCAAAGCGGCGCGAATGCGCGAAAGATGGCGTCCCCTACTGGAGTCGAACCAGTATCTAGCCCTTAGGAGGGGCTTATTCTATCCATTGAACTAAGGGGACAACGCCGCGGCGAAGCTTGCCGCCGCGACGGGGCCGCATGTTAGCGAGGCCGGCGCGGTTTGTCATGCGGCGCCACGCGCCGCGATCAGGCCGCCGGTTCGTAAAGATGCAGCACCTGCACCTCCCCCGCCTGCAACTGCGCCAGCAGACGGCGTTTCTCCTGTTTCGCCGCCTCCAGCGCACGCTGCTTGACGTGACCGTAGCCGCGAATCTGCTCCGGCAATTCGGCGATCGCCACCGCCGTGCGGTAGTTGCCCTCGCTCAGGACGCCAAGCAGGTGGTCGACATCCGCCTCGTAGTCGGCGATCAGCTCGCGCTCCAGGCGCCGCTCGGCACTGTGCCCGAACGGATCGAGCACGCTGCCGCGCAGGAACTTGAACCTCGCCAGCACGCGGAAAGCGCCGAGCATCCACGGACCGAACTCACGCTTGCGCGGCTCGCCGGTGCGCGGGTCCGGGCGGCTCAGCCAGCTCGGCGCCAGGTGGAACTGCAGGCGATAGTCGCCCTCGAACTGCGCCTCCAGTTGCCGGCGGAAGGTCTCGTCGCTGTAGAGCCGTGCCACTTCGTACTCGTCCTTGTAGGCCAGCAGCTTGAAGTAGTAGCGCGCCACCGCTGCGGTGAGCGCCTGCTGCGGACCAGGGTCGACGCCCCGCACGCGCTCCACCAGTGCCCGGTAGCGCTCGGCGTAGGCCGCGTTCTGGTAGTCGCGCAGCAGCGCCATACGGTGGACGATCACCTCCTTGAGGCCCTCGCAGCGCGGCTCCGTCATCTCTTCCGGCTGAACCAGGCGCTCCACCGCGGCCAGATCATGGGCGGCGCGCCGACCCCAGAGGAACGCCTGGCGGTTCGCCTCCACCGCTACCGCGTTCAGCGTGATGGCCTGCTCGATGGCTTCGGCGGAAACCGGCACCAGGCCCTTCTGATAGGCGTAGCCGAGCATGAACAGGTTGCTGGCGATGCTGTCGCCGAGCAGCCGGCTGGCCAGGCGCGTCGCATCGATGAAATGGATGCGCCCGCCGCCGACCGCCTCGGCCAGCGCCTCCCGCATCGCCGCACCGGGCACCTGCGCATCCGGGTTGCGGGTGAACTCGGCCGTGGGCGACTCGTGGCTGTTGATCACCGCGTGGGCGATGTTCTCGTTGAGCTTGGCCAGGGATTCCTCGCTGGCGGCGACCACCAGATCGCAGCCCAGCAGCAGGTCGGTCTCGCCGGCGGCGATGCGCACGGCGTGGATATCCGACTGCCGCGCGGCGATGCGGATATGGCTGATCACCGGGCCGAACTTCTGCGCCAGGCCGGCCTGGTCGAGCACCGTGCAGCCCTTGCCTTCCAGGTGCGCCGCCATTCCGAGCAGCGCGCCAACTGTGGTCACGCCACTGCCGCCGACGCCAGGCAGGAGGATGTTCCAGGGCCGCGTCAGCGTCGGCTGGCGCGGTTCGGGCAGCGCCTCGAACAAGGCCTTGGCGCCCATCGCCGCCGGTTTGCGCAGGCTGCCGCCATGCACGGTGACGAAGCTCGGGCAGAACCCTTCGACGCAGCTGAAATCCTTGTTGCAGGCGCTCTGGTCGATCTGCCGCTTGCGTCCCAGCTCGGTTTCCAGCGGCAGCACCGACAGGCAGTTGGATTTCACGCTGCAGTCGCCGCAGCCCTCGCACACCGCCGGGTTGATGAACGCGCGCTTGGCCGGATCAACCAGCTTTCCGCGTTTGCGCCGGCGGCGTTTCTCGGTGGCGCAGGTCTGGTCGTAGATGATCACCGACACGCCCTTGAACTCGCGCAACTCGCGCTGCACGGCGTCCAGCTCGCGGCGGTGGTGGAAGCTGACGATGGGCGCGAAGCCTGCGCGACTGGGGTACTTGTCCGGTTCGTCGCTGACCAGGGCGATGCGTTTCACCCCCTCGGCGAAGATCTGCTGGCTGAGCTGGTCGACGCGCAATTCGCCGTCGATGGGCTGGCCCCCGGTCATCGCCACCGCGTCGTTGTAGAGGATCTTGTAGGTGATGTTGACCCCGGCGGCCACGGCCGCGCGCACGGCCAGGTGGCCGGAATGGAAATAGGTGCCGTCGCCGAGGTTCTGGAACACGTGGGCGGTTTCGGTGAACGGCGCCTGGCCGATCCAGGTGGCGCCCTCGCCGCCCATCTGGGTAAAGGTGTCCGTGCTGCGGTCCATCCACTGGGTCATGTAGTGGCAGCCGATGCCGCCCTGCGCGCGACTGCCTTCCGGCACCTTGGTCGAGCTGTTGTGCGGGCAGCCGGAACAGAAATGCGGGGTGCGCTGGGTGTGGTGGCGCGGCGCGGCGAGGGCTTTTTCCTTGGCGTCAAGGAAGGCCAGGCGCTCCTCGATAACCGCACTGCTGTAGATCGGCGCCAGACGCCGGGCGATGACCCGGGCGATCATCGCCGGCGTCAGCTCGGCCAGGTTGGGCAGCAGCGAGGCGCCCTGCTCGTCGAACTCCCCGACGACCCGCGGGCGCTTGCCCACCGGCCAGTTGTAGAGCTGCCCGGTAAGCTGGTCCTCGATGATGCTGCGCTTCTCCTCCACTACCAGAATCTCGTCGAGCCCTTCGGCGAATTCGTGCACCGAGACCGGCTCCAGCGGCCAGCTCATGCCGACCTTCAGCACCCGCAGGCCGACCTGGGCGCACAAGGCTTCGTCCAGTCCGAGGTCCTCCAACGCCTGGCGCACATCGAGATAGGACTTGCCGGTGGTGATGATGCCGAGGCGCGGGCTGGGCGAATCGAGCATCACCCGGTTCAGCCGGTTGGCCCGGGCGAAGGCCCGCGCCGCGTAGATCTTGAAGGTGTTGAGGCGTTTTTCTTGGGCCAGCGGCGGGTCCGGCCAGCGGATATGCACGCCGTCCTCGGGCAGCGCGAAATCCTCCGGCAAGGCGACCTGGATGCGCAGCGGATCGACATCCACCACCGCCGAGGAATCGACGTTCTCGGCGATGGTTTTCAGCGCCACCCAGCAGCCGCTGTAGCGTGACAGCTCCCAGCCGAGGATGCCGTAGTCGAGGATTTCCTGGACGTTGGCTGGATTGAGCACCGGAATCGACGCCGCGATGAAGGCGTGCTCGCTCTGGTGGGCGATGGTCGAGGATTTGCAGCCGTGGTCGTCGCCGGCCAGCAGCAGCACGCCGCCGTGGGGCGAGACGCCGGCGGAATTGCCGTGCTTGAACACGTCGCCGCAGCGATCGACGCCCGGTCCCTTGCCGTACCAGAGGGAAAACACGCCGTCGTAGCGGGCGCCGGGGAACAGGTTGGTCTGCTGGCTGCCCCACACCGCGGTGGCGCCCAGCTCCTCGTTGACGCCGGGCTGGAAGTGGATGGCGTTCTGCTGGAGAAACTCGCGTGCCTCCCAGAGGCTCTTGTCGAGCCCGCCCAGCGGAGAGCCGCGGTAGCCGGAGATGAAACAGGCGGTGTTGAGGCCATGGGCCAGGTCGCGCTGGCGTTGCAGCATCGGCAGACGGGTTAGGGCTTGCGTGCCGGTCAGGTACAGGTGACCTGTGGCGAGGCGGTACTTGTCGTCCAGACGGATTTCGGCCAGGGACATGGCGGTATTCCTCTTGTTCTTATTAGTAGGCACCGGCGGCCGGGACCGCTGCGGATCACTGCCTAGAATATGACCGAGCGGTACCGGAGTTTTCTTCCTAAATGGAGGGAGAAATGCCGATACTGCGCATGATCCTTGCGCCCATAACAAGAATAGGGAAACGAAAATGCAGGTTTCGCTGAGCGGCATCGACCGCAAGATTCTTCGCCTCCTGCAGCACGACGCCGACCTCTCCGCCGCGGAGATCGCCGAACGGGTCGAGCTGTCGCAATCGCCGTGCTGGCGGCGCATTCATCGCATGCAGGAAGAAGGACTGATCGAACGCAAGGTCGCCCTGCTCAACCCGAAGCTGCTGGGCCTGAGCATGACGGTCTTCGTCAACATCAAGCTCTCGGCCCACGGGCGCAACAACCTCGCCGAATTCGAGCAGGCCATTGTCGGCTACCCCGAAGTGCTGGAGTGCCACACCATGGCCGGAAGTTCGGACTACCTGCTCAAGGTGGTAGCGCGCGACATCGATGCCTACGAACGCTTTCTGCGCGATCAGCTGCTGCGCCTGCCACACGTGCAGGAGGCGCATTCGAACATCGCCATGAGCGAAGTCAAACGCACCACCGAGTTGCCACTGGATTGAACCCTCAGCTGCGCGACAAGGGCGCTTCGTCGAGCAAACCCAACAGCGCTTCCAGGGTCTGGGCCAGGGCGCCCGAATTGTCGAGTTGCAGCACGCCCTGCTCTTCGCTGCCGGACTGCAGCGCCAGGCTGCGGGCCAGGCGCCGCTCGATTTCTACGGAGTTCTCGCGTCCGCGCGCCACCAGGCGCTGGCGCAGGACCTCGGGCCGGACGCTGAGCAGGATCGCCAGCATCGCCGGGTAGCGCCGCCGGGCGTCAGGCAGATAACCGCGCGAGCCGTTGACCAGGACGCCCTGACCGGCCGCCAGCCATTCGTCGATCTCACGCGGAATGCCATAGGCCAGGCCGTTGGCGCGCCAGCACATCGCGAACGCACCCTGCGCTTCGAGTTGGGCGAAGCGCTCCGGGGTGACCGCATGCGCGTCCTCGCCGACCGCTTCGGCGGAACGGGTGATGACTCGCCGCGCAATCCGTCCACCACGTTCCTGCCACGGCTGGCGGATGGCATCGAGCAGGCTGTCCTTTCCGGAACCGGACGGACCCATGAGATAAATCAACCTGCCTGCCATCGAATTCTCCGGATTTTCGATCAATCCAATGAATATAACCCGCGCACCTTCATCGCAGCTGAATGAGCGGATCGATAGCGGTAGCGAGGTTGTCTAACAAAGCGCACGTGCAATTTGCATGATGTGCTGGCAAAAAGCCTGTACATTATAAATAAATGACGCATAACTGCCGTCAACGAAACGTTATGCATGGCTTCGTCGGTATGCAGTACACTGATGCGATGGTTGAACGACTCGCAATTACGGAGGTCCAACCGGTGGATACTCCTGCCCATTGTGCCAGTACTGCCCTCTTGAACTAACCGGTCTCTAATGTATGCGCCCTATGAAACAGGCTATTTATTCCAGTCGTACAGCTGACAAATTTGTCGTCCGACTTCCGGACGGAATGCGTGAGCGCATCGCCGACGTAGCACGAAACCATCATCGCAGTATGAATTCCGAGATCATCGCCCGTCTTGAGCAGAGCCTGATCCAGGAAGGCGCGCTGAGCGATGATCTGACCATGCGCCTGGACAGCCCCGAGCTCTCCCTGCACGAACGTGAACTGCTACAGCGCTTCCGCCAGTTGTCCGGACGCCAGCAGACCGCACTGGTCGCCCTGATTGCCCACGACGCGGAAATGGCCAACGAAGACGCCTGATTCGCTCGTGCGATGCAAAGAAAAGCCGGCTAAAAGCCGGCTTTTCCCGTTTCAGAGGTCCCACGGAGCCACTTCAGCCAGGCAACCGCACCCGGAAGGCGATCACGCCATCCTGATACTGCACGTCGATGCTGCCCTGGTGAGCCTGGACGATGGCCTGGCTGATATACAGTCCGATGCCCAGTCCGCCCTTGTTGTGCAACGAGCCCGACGCGTTCTTGAACGGGCTGAACAGCTGCGACAGGTCATCCAGCGCGATCGGCTCGGCTTCGTTGCGCACCGTCAGCTCCAGCTCCTGCCCTTCGCGCCTCAGCGTCAGTTGCACCAGACGGCCCTGCCTGCCGTGGTGGCGCGCGTTGCTGAGCAGGTTTGAGACCACCTGTGCGTAGCGGTCCGGGTCGATCACAGCGCGCAGATCGGTCTCGATGACGCTGTCCAGCGGCATTCCCGGAAACGCCATGAGCATCTCCCTGACCGAGTCGGCGACCAGCGCCGAGAGATCCACCTCCTGCATGCGCATCGCCAACCCGAGGCCGGCCTGCAGGCGGCTCATCTCGAGAATCTGGCTGATCAGCCGCTCCATGCGCCCACTGGAATAGGTGATGTGCTTGCGCAGCTCGGCGCTGCGGGTATCGCTGGACGACATCATGGAAGCGGCCATGGAAATCGACTGCAGCGGATTGCGCAGGTCATGGCCGAGCACGGCGATCAGGCGCTGACGCATGTGGTCGATTTCCGCTGCGCGGTTCAGGCAGATCTCCACCAGTTCGCCGCGCAGCTTCTCGGCGATCGCGAGCTCGGCCGCCGACCAGCCAGCGGCGCGGTCGCGCACCACTTCTTCCCAGGCCTCGAAGGACCCGCGCGGGGTCAGGCGCGAACCCGAAGGTCCGACGCGCTCGATCTTCTCCGGCTTGCCGGCCCAGGTGATGGTCTGCGACTGCGGCTGGCGCAGCCAGACCAGCCAGCCGGATTCCTGGCGGTGAAAGCGCAGCGCCAGCACACCGCAGAAAGTGACGCCGCGCGAATCGGTGAAGGGCTCCTCGAAGCGCGAGGTCTGGTAAAGATCGAGTTCGGGATCGGCTTCCAGCGAGGCGACGATACGCACGGCGAAACCGGCCAGCTCGGGATTGTCGCCCGCCTCCACGCGTCCGCCGAGCATCACCACCACGTCGGAACAGTCGAACAACTGGCGGATATGAGCCGTCCCCTTGGTCAGCGCAGCGATCAGGTCGTCGGAATCGCGCGCCTGCTTGGCCAGCTGCAACTGCAGGTAGGCGGCCTTGCGCACGCGTTCGGCCGCGACCTGCATCTCCAGGCGCGCCACCGCGGCGCTGCACACCTGCGAGAGCACCTGGAACGCCAGCCGGGTCGGATACGGCAGGACCTTGGGCGCCATGTGGTGGCAGGCGAACATTCCCCACAGCTGGTCGCCCACCACGATGGAAATGCTCATCGAGGCGAACACGCCCATGTTGCTCAGGTATTCGCAGTGAATCGGCGACACGCTGCGCAGGTGGCTGTAGCTCAGGTCGAACGGGGTCCCGTCCGGACAGGTCGACGGCGTCAACCTGACCGGCGCGTAGGCGATGTCGGCGATCATCCGCGTCGGGTTCTCGATGAACAGCCGGCGCGCCTGGGCGGGAATGTCCGACGCCGGGTAATGTTGCCCGACGTAGCTGACTAGGTCCTTGCGCCGCGCCTCGGCCACCACTTCGCCGGAGAGGTCCGGCTTGAAGCGATACGCCATCACGCGGTCGTAGCCAGAGAATTCGCGGATACTCACGATCAGGCTCTCCAGCATGGCCTGGATGTCCTGCTGATGCTGCAGCTGGCTGACCAGCCGGTAGATGCTGTGGGTGCCCAGCGACAGGCTGGTCAGGGCGGCCTCGCGGCGCTCGAACTCCAGGTAGAGGATGCCTTTGTGGGCATGCGCGATGACATCGAAGAGCGCGTCGCCGAAGCTCGCCTCCAGCACGTCCATCCACGGCTCGTCGCTGCGCAGGCCGCACTCGAGCATCTCCCGTACCGCACGCGGCAGGCCGACCTGCCACAGCGCCTGGTCGGGAAGCACCTTCAGGCCAAGCATCGCCTGGGTGTTCTCGCTGGCGCTGAGCACCAGCCCCTGGCGGTCGAAGGCGATCAGCGCGCCGTGCGGCTGGATCGCCGCGGGAATGTGGATCGGCTCGTCTTCGCAGGTGGCCAGCGTCACCGGTTGGTTCATGCGGATTCCCCCCGCACGACCCAACGGTTGAACGACTCGAAGGCCTCCCGGGCAGCGGCGGACGCGGCCTCGACCTGCGACACCTCGGCCAGTTGCTCATCGAGGCGGCGGATGAAGGACTTCCACAGCGGCCCGGTGGCGGCGCCGTAGCCGAGCAGCCAGTGCAGTGGCAGCGGCGCCAGGCGCGGCTGCAGGCGGCGGAAAAGGAAGCTCGAACCGAGGGTCGAACCCTCAAGCACATAGGCGATACCGAAACGACGGGCCTCGTCGCTGGCCTGCGGCACATACGGACAGACTGGAATGGCATCGACCTGCGCACGGCTCCAGCCGCCCTCGAGCAGGTCCGCTTCGATCCAGGCGAGCTTGCCGGCGCGCTGCCCGGCATCCGCCAGCGCTGGCCACGGCGAAGACCACAGCGTCGCCTCCAGCGGTTTTAGCCAACCGGAGACGCGGGCGATGTAGTTCAGGTAGTCGGCGTGAGCGAAATCGTCACGCTGCAGCGGAAGGTTCTGGTCCAGCGCGCTGTGCTCGGCCTGTGTGGCCAGTCGCAAGGCGGCGAGCGCGGAAGGAATGCGCAGATCGGATTCGGTTGTTTCGGGCATATCCCTCGAGTGCCAGGCAAAGCAGTGCAGCAGGAGCCGGGAAAGTGAACGCCCGGAGTGTTCGATCAGCCGTGGATCAGACAGCGGCGAAGCTGCTGCGCATTCCCTGCGTCGAGTTCAACCCAGAATACAGGTTTTCCGGCGAGCAGTGCGCCGGCGGGGGCGCCATCCTGATACAAGACGCGATTGCCGGCAATAGCCGGTATTTTGGCACCTGGTAACAGGCTGCCCAGCAGATTCAACGGATCGCTGGCGGATACGCTGATCAGGCTGCCATCGCGCGGGCGCTTGCGTACCTCGCGCAACAACCCCACCGCTTCCGGCAGGGCGAACTGCTCGCCGGCCAGCCCCGCAACGAAGCGCCCGCCACGGATGTCGCCGCGCGCCTCCAGCCGATGATAGACCCGCAGCAACTCACGCCACGGCGGCAACCAGTCCGCCTCGCGGTCGAGCAAGCGCCAGAACACCACGCCATAGCGGCGCAGGAGTGTCATGGCGATGTGTTCCAGCGCCTGGGGATCGGTCTGCGGGCGGCGCTTCACGGCGCTTTCCACGACGTCCGCTCCCGGCAGGCGGCGCACCAGCGACCAGCGCCCGGCGTCCGCCATGCCGCCGATGAGCGACCCACCGCGCCCCCGCCGGCCGGCGCGTGGCTGGCGTTTCGCCG
>NZ_DEYR01000082.1:0-85638 GCF_002364635.1 Pseudomonas sp. UBA3153 | reverse complement strand
GATCAGTAGACCACTACACCCGTAGCCCGTTCGCTGTCGATAAAGAGGGGCTGAACGCATTGAGCCACGACGAGGCGTTCGCCCTGTTCCGCGAGCTGCGTTTGGGATCAGAGCGAAGAAGGGGATTGCCTATGCTGCGGTGCCGGCGCCAAGCGCTATTTCATTACGACTCGGCAGCAATGGCGCTGCTGCGACTGCCACACACCTTCGCGCTCAAGTCGAGGGACGATCTTCGCCTTCCATAAGCAGTCGTTACGCCTTTTAGTTGGCCGGTAGGCATTACTAAACAGCCTTGACACCTCTGTTCCGCACGCTGTGCCCGAGCATCGGCCATGGCGTAAGCGGTGCAATATGCCCAGAGCGCAGGAATTGACCGCATTACTGTTTTCCGTATATTGTTACAGCCAAGAGTAACCCCCACGCCTCCGGCGGGCTCATACCCGTACTGCGCACCAGGGGGTTAGTTTTTTCTGCCTTCTGCCTTCTGCCTTCTGCCTTCTGCCTTCTGCAAAATGCTCTAGCACCACCATCCCCCTAGGCAGCCCGGGTAGGCTGCTGTGTCCATCCCGCTCTCTGAGTCCTGAAACCATGGATAGAGGATCGCGACGCAGATGGGCTCAGTTGTAATTAACACCCTCCCCCTCATCCCAGTAAAACGCTTCGGAAATGAGAGCGATCCGAGGTAGCTTCGTTAGTCCAATATCGCATGATGATTTCATCGGAAGGCTCATACGCCCAGTAATAAACGACCCATGTAGATGCAGGGCTTACCGCCTTATCAAGATTAAGTTGCCCAAGGCAACGCTGAAATGATTTGAGCGACAAATAGCTGGGATCGCGAAAAATAACAGTAAATTCTGCGGCAGATGCACTCTTACTGGAAGTGATAAGTACGCAATGCCCACTTAAATCAACAAACGTGGGATCGCGTCGTGGGCTTAAAGAAATCATGAATTTACCCTTCTGGGTTAAAGCCAGTTGCAACTCATGCTCTATTGACGCCCATATTCCATAAAATTGAGACAGCCACAATAAAGCAATCTGTTTGAGGGTGGCTGGCATTTCACTTCCAAGCATAACAGTTAGTGGTTGAATGCCATCAAATTTATTCCCCGGAGCATATCCCAGTGCGCACATCCAACCAAGCGTGGCAGAAGACACCGCGCATGCGCATTTTATATCAAGACAGTGTAATTCTTTACCATCCATATGCATTAGTGTTTTGAAGCATCTCTTGTGTGACTTAATATGCTCTCGATAGATGTATCTCCGTATGCTTTTAAGTACAGGCAATGGGTTAATGCCGTCAAATGACTTGCAGGACTGAGGAATATGAAGATTTTTTTTACATCCTAGAGGCGCTGTGCCAACCCAAGGAGCATGGCCTATCTTGGCAGAGCAAATTTCAACGCAGTAGCTAAATCCAAGTTCATTCTGGCTTTTACCGTCATAAAGGCTGCTTATAAATGCGCCTGCTACCTCATCGCAACAGGAGGCGCGTTTTAGCCAGCTCAAAATTTTGGAGCTATACTCACAGACAACGTTGTAAAAATTTAAATCATTGCAGCCAACTTCGTAACCAAGGTTAGAGTCAAAATAAAAATGTCCGCACGACAGCTTTAGACTGAAAGAAACCCCATCAATCTCCTTGTGCTTTTTAGGTGTGAGACCTGCCAGCGACATTGCTTCACTACATGCGCGACAAAAAACCAATTTCCTTTGATGCCAAGGACAGTGGGTAATAAATTTCAAATAGAAAAAGACACTATGGTAGCCTTTCAACAAGCACTCTGAGCAGTGCCTGACTGAGACTACCTGCTTAGCGTTAATCGGAACGAGACTATCAATGAAGCTGCTTTTTAGCTCCGGCACAGGTATGCCGGTAGACATGGAAAACTTATCCATATCAATCCAGTCGCTTAACCAGTATTGAGTGCGGCCAGAGTCATTACATGATCCATTGCCGATATAAGAAAACAGCGAGCTCTTATCAATAATATTGACGGCCATTAGCTTCAAAAAAAACGAAAATGACGATTCAAATGGAGCCTTGCATCGGGCGCCAAGCCTGAGCGATATTTTATGACTAGGGTGCTGCACGCTTCATCAGCTCCACAAACTGACGAACGCCACTCGAATCAATAGCTTCTTTTATAATGGGCTCATCAAGCCTAAAGCTAGCGCTGTCATCTCGTCGATTGGCCAGTAACAAATGTTCGATAATTCTAAATACGTGTTCCATCGGCAAATGATTGACGCCTGCCCGGTCAATTTCGCTCAAGGCACCCCAAATTAAATCAAGATAAATTCCAAGCTTAAATCCTGCTGCAAAAGCGGAAGGAAAAAAGAATCGAGTGTAGGTCCAGCCAGAACCCTCGGGAAATTCAGATTCTTGATCGAAACTTTTTAGAATCCCTCTTAAATAATCTTTGCTGACACACCCGGGAAACGGCACAGGCTCACTAAGGAACCGAGCGATAAGGTTGGTTGCCTCTCCGACAAATAGAGAACTCCTCCTGTTTAGGATTTGTGGCTGAGCAAAACCTACGGTAGTCATACTTATTTTACGCTGCTTGAGCCTGTTATGAATGGTCAATAGCACTCCATAGTGATCCCTGCTGACATTCTGCATTTCGTCAATCAACAATATAAAATGATCACCATCAACCGCAGCCAACTGAGCTTCAACATGCCCAAGGTATCTCTCCAAAAGCTCCGGGTATAGCTCCCTACTCTTATGAAACAAGTGCGCTGCCTTAACCAAGTCCTTCATGAAGTTAGCAGACTTTGTTCCATCGGCTTCAAGTTGCGACGTGTATTTCTCCGGGTATTCATAATTCAACATTTTCTGGACGGCAGTCAGGCAGCTGGTTTTCCCCATGCGAGGCTGAGCATACAAAAATAATCCAGAGTGACGTAGCCAAACCTTCTCTCTGATTTTTTTGTAAGCATCCTCAATCATAGGCGTAAGAATGAGCGACCGCCCCTTGATAATTGGATGGGAGTCCAGTATATCTTCGCGAATACCAGGATCATTCAAATCAAGCATTACGCCCCTCCCTTTAAAATATTTGCCAAATTCGGTAAGGGCTTGTTTAAAATATTTTTTTGATCGCTTGATTCGCGAGAGTGGAAGGATTCCTGTAAGGACTCTTCAAGTTTTTCTTCCTCAACCAACATCAGACTCGAATCAGCCTCTACGGCCACTCTCTTAGCTTCTGTTGCCTGTGAGGGCGGTATTGTGGCCTTTCTTTTCCCTTTAGTGGTCTTGGTCGACAGGTAGCTCAGATATACCTGTATAGGGTCTTGCTGCGAATTTATGAAGATTGTCCTCGCTGATAGTAGTGATCGAATTGCCTTGCGTGTTCGGAGATCATGCTTTGTATAAGACCACTTGCCAGTGGCAAACAAGATATCCAAGGGATACCCGTTCAATGTAAAGGCTCTTACTTGCCGCAAGTCGGCCTCATTTATTGTGATCTTTATCTTCTTACCAATTAATTCTGCCAAGTCCCTTAAAATTGAACTGGTGTACCTGACGCCTTGGAACTGAATATATGGCATCCGTCCTTTCTTTATATTTCCACGAACCGTGACAAGCTTTTCGTCACAGAACAGCTCCCTGCCTTCCGAATGTTTGCTGGCAGGTATATATCGAAACAAAAAGGCTCCGCCTGCCTGCTCAATTTTTTGCTTTATAAATTCGAGCGGAGATATATTGAATAATGCCTCCGTTGGAGTGGCATTGTGAGTGGCAACACTAACGCTCAATAGATGCTCGATCTCGTCAGCCGTAATGTCGTACTCAACGGCAAGCTCTGCACCATCCTTTGCCCTACCTTTCGATGGCGAGCTGCCTGTGGTTGACATAAGTCTCTGGAACAATTCTTTTGAGACAATATTAAAAAAATGTTCAACGCGGGAGCGTCTTGCTGGTACACCAGGAGAGCCCCAGTTAATAGAAAACCCAAGCTCTTTTCTTGCCCGCTCTCTTACTTTGATCGCTAGGTGTGCCAGCGCACCATCAAACATTATTGCAGACCATAATGCGCCCTTGCACTCTGAAATAACTTCTTTGGGGAGTCCGCCTTTTGATGGGTAGATTAAGCCTTCGATAACTGGCTTTGGTCGTATGTGCTCAGGGTTTACAGCATCACGCAGCAGCGCCATAACATCGTCCGCACCAACTTCGCTACGATAGACGACTCTGTACGAAATTATTGCACTGGATGAGCGACACAGAAGAGCAATTATCCACATGCGCTTAATCAGAATTTTCGACTTCGTACCATTAAGGTTTGCGAAGGACACTGTTGCATGACAGTCAATGCGATGAGCATCGGCTTCAAATATCTCATATGGCAAATCACATTTAATCAGTGACTTGCTCTTTTTCCCTAGATGGACATTGCTTTTTGCTTCATCAACGCCTCGCCTTGTTGCAAATGAAGCCGCATCACGAAGTAACATGGTGCGCATGTACTTGAAAATAGTTGTACGACCTTGCCACTTGGTATTGAACGGCCACTCGCTATCAGTAACCCCTTTCTCCTTAAGTAGTGATATGAATATCTTGTGCAGTGTCTTCGGGCGAATCATGTGTTCATGAATAATGCTTCTGGACTGCTCTTTTTTAATTCTGGTCTGGAGCTCTTGCTCAATCCCCGGAAACTTATTAAGTAGAGCTGAAAACAGTCCAGAGCACCCTCCTTGGGCTTCAGGAAGCTTAGGTGATTCATATTTAACTCTTGTATATAGCGCAAGATGCCTTCTGGGCAGTAGTGCTCTAAACCCTAAAATTTGCCCATCATCCCCTAACTCTTTACATCTATTTAGGTAGTAATAAATATTTGACGCTTTTATGTTGCATTTTGCTTGAATTTCATCCAGAGGCCTGCCTTCCATCAGCATTTGTACAGCCATGCACCTCTGTGTATATTTTTCCTTATCATCTGGCGTCAGTGTATCCGCATCGATACGTGGCCAACTATCTATAGGATCATTGACATGACTTGAGTTGATGATGGCCTTCATGCTGAGATCTCCCAGCAAGTATTCAAACTGAAAGGGCCACTTTCTAGTGAGATTTTAATGAAACCTCTTGAATATTGGCGAATAATCGCTCCTACAACTTCTGCGTGATCATACTCGCCGAGATGAGAAACCACATCTCCTATAGTCCCAGCCCTGACTCTACCGAAGTAAAATGCAACTGCATTCATAAGGTTTATGTGCTGCTCGCCTCTGATACTTGCCGCAAACGCTAAAGGTTTCGCCCAACGTAGAGCCTCAATAGCGACCGCATCAAGGGTTTCATAGTCAAAACACCTGCATGATAAATTGTGCCCCTCAACAGGATATGACTCCGGAACCTCAGACTTATTACTCTTAACGAAATGAACTTCTGACGAACCATCACGGTAGTTGACTAGGAAGTCAGGGGACTCTGCCTTGCGCTCAAATATTTCGAAATCGGCGACAGTCTTGTCAGACTCAAGAAAATATAGCCAGTAGATGTATTGCAAATCGGAATTAAGAAGCCAGTCTCTATCAGTTTTTGGGCTATATACAAGCCACAGGTTATTAGCCCTGTGCCCACGAGCACGATATGCCTTGTGTACCAAGTCTCGCGCACTGGACTTGGCGGATAGGCTTGGCTTCATGCCCCTCTCCTAGAGGTCTCTTCTCTTTTTCTAGACTTTAGTTAACGCTCACTATTTTTCCAGAAATTAGTTATAGAAATTTAAACTAATTCCTAGAATTGATTAATGTGGTTTGTTCAAACAATCAACTAAGACTTTGAATTTGTTACGAGTGAGCCGATAGGCTATTTCTAGGTTTTAGTTATACGGTCATGTGTCGATCCAGCAAATGAAAACTCGGCAACGACAGATGCCAGCGAATGGCCGCCAGACGTATCGCCAACACCACTCCCATCGCTATCCCGGTATCCAGCCAGTGCGGCATCTCCATCGCGCGCAAGCCGAGAAACGTCAGCGATCCAACGATGCACGCGGTTGCGTAGATCTCCTTCTGAAAAATCAGCGGAATCTCGTTACACAGCACATCGCGCATCACACCGCCGGCAACGCCGGTCATCACGCCCATGATCACCGCCGTGCTCGCGGACGTTTCATGAGCCAATGCCACCTCGGTGCCGATGACCGTGAAGACCGCCAGCCCGAAGGCATCGGCAATCAGCAAGCCGTTTTCATGGATCGGACGGGTCAGCTGGACCCACACCACCGTACAAATGGCCGCCAGCGACGCGACCAGTATGTAGGTGTCGTCGCGCACCCAGCTGACCGGATGGTTGCCCAGGATCATGTCCCGCAACGTACCGCCGCCCACTGCCGTGATGATGGCGATCACCAAGACACCGAACAGGTCCATGGACTTTCGTCCGGCCATCAGCGCTCCCGTGATGGCGAATACGGCTACGCCGAACAGGTCCGACAGATAGAAGAATGACGGCATGGTCCGGGCTCAGGTTCTCACCGGCGTGCGCATGGTGACGAACTCTTCCGCCGCGGTTGGGTGAATGCCGATGGTTTCGTCGAAATGCTGTTTGGTCGCGCCCGCTTTCAGAGCCACTGCCAGCCCCTGGACGATCTCCCCCGCTTCCGGCCCGATCATGTGGCAACCCAGAACGCGGTGGGTTTCCGCATCCACTACCAGCTTCATCAACGTGCGTTCCTGGCTGTCGGTGAGGCTCAACTTCATGGGGCGGAAACGCGCCTCGTAGATGCGGACATCGTGCGTCTTGCGCGCGTCTTCTTCCGTCATGCCGACAGTACCGATGTTCGGAAGGCTGAAGACCGCGGTAGGAATCTGCGAGTAATCCACGGGGCGATACTCTTCCGGCCGAAACAGGCGCCGCGCCACCGCCATGCCTTCAGCGATCGCCACCGGCGTGAGCTGCACGCGACCGATTACATCACCAATGGCGAGAATCGAAGGCTCGCTGGTGCGGTATTCCTCGTTGACCTTTATGAAGCCCTTTTCATCCAGCTCGACCGCCGTGTTCTCGAGCCCCAGGTCATCCAGCATTGGCCGCCGTCCGGTGGCATAGAAAACGCAATCGGTTTCGAGGGTACGGCCATCCCTGAGTGTCGCCAGCAGGCTGCCATCGGCCTGTTTGTCGATGCGGGCGATGTCGGTGTTGAACTGCAGGTCCAGGCCCTTCTTCAGCATCTCATCGCGCAGATGCTGACGGAGCGAGCCGTCAAAGCCGCGCAGGAACAGGTCACCTCTATAAAGCAGCGATGTCTTGCATCCGAGACCGTTGAAGATCGACGCGAACTCCACCGCGATGTATCCACCACCGATCACCAGCATGCGCTTGGGCAACTCGGGAAGATAAAACGCTTCGTTCGAACTGATCGCAAGCTCACGCCCAGGCACATCGGGAATGACCGGCCAGCCGCCCGTGGCGATCAGGATGGTTTCGGCGGTGTAACGTCTCCCATCGAGATCGACGGTATGCGCATCGACAAGGCGCGCGTGCCCCTCGAAGAGCGTGGCCCCTGAATCATCCAGCAGCTTTTGGTAGATGTTGTTCAAGCGAAGGATTTCACGATCCTTGTTGGCGATGAGCTTATTCCAGTCGAAGTCCGTTTCACCGTGCGACCAGCCGAAGCCGCTGGCCTGGTGAAACTCCTCTTCGAAGTGAGCACTGTAGGCCAGCAGCTTTTTCGGTACGCAGCCGACGTTCACGCAAGTTCCGCCCAGGTATCGACTCTCGGCGATCGCGACGCGCGCACCAAACCCCGCAGCGAAACGCGCCGCGCGAACGCCGCCGGATCCGGCACCGATGACAAAGAAGTCGAAGTCGTAGGCCATGTGATTCTCCTCGTAATGCGCGAAGCATAACCTAGCGCGTGCCTTCGGGCGGCAAAGGTCCACCACCGCCCTCTCCTGCTGCTCACACACTATCGCCGCAAGCATGCCGATCAGCGTCCATGAAAAAGCCGCCCGAAGGCGGCTTTTCTAAAGCAGCGTATGAGCGTGTCAGTACGCCATACCGGTTTTGTAGAGGTTCTCGAAGCAGAAGTTGGTGGCGTCGATGTAACCCTCCGCACTACCACAGTCGAAGCGCTTGCCTTTGAATTTGTACGCCAGCACGCAACCGTCCTGAGCCTGCTTGAGAAGCGCGTCGGTGATCTGGATCTCGCCGCCCTTGCCCGGCTCAGTATCTTCGATGAGCTTGAAGATGTCCGGCGTCAGGATGTAGCGACCGATGATGGCCAGGTTGGAAGGCGCGTCTTCTGGCTTGGGCTTCTCGACCATGTTGTTGACGCGGTAGATGTCGTCACGGATCAGCTCGCCGGCGATCACGCCATACTTGGACGTTTCTTCCGGAGGCACTTCCTGGATCGCGATGATCGAGCAGCGGAACTGGTTGTACAGCTTGACCATCTGCTTCAGAACGCCATCGCCCTCGAGGTTGAAGCAGAGGTCGTCGGCCAGAACCACGGCGAAAGGTTCGTCGCCAATCAGCGGGCGGCCGCAGAGGATGGCGTGACCGAGGCCCTTCATCTCGACCTGCCGGGTGTAGGAGAAATTGCACTCATCGATCAGGCGACGGATACCGACCAGGTATTTTTCCTTGTCGGTGTTGCGAATCTGGTGTTCCAGCTCGTAGCTGATGTCGAAGTGGTCTTCCAGCGAACGCTTGCCGCGCCCCGTCACAATTGCAATTTGTGTAAGCCCTGCATCCAGCGCTTCCTCAACGCCGTACTGGATCAAAGGCTTGTTCACCACCGGCAGCATTTCCTTGGGCATGGCCTTGGTAGCGGGGAGAAAACGGGTTCCATAACCAGCAGCGGGAAACAGGCATTTCTTGATCATGAGAGTCCTTTAAGGGCATTACGAAAAAGTGCGGAGACCAGTCTATCAGGCCGTTCCAGGCTTACAACGGCTGACTGGATTTTCCATGTCTTCCATCATTCGCCTCATCCTGAGGCCGTCCGTGAGTGTCTGCCATCTTTCCTGCAACCAAACTTGCTAGGCTTCCATGACGCCCGTATTACGCATGGTGATAGGTGGGCAAACCTGCCTCGCGCAGACGCCGTAGCGACTCGACCGGCGGAACCTCACCAAACTGCAGCGCCATGTCCCTGCGCATCGTACTGATCAGACACTCGATGCGAGCATGGGTCGTAATCTGAGCGGCACTGACGACACGCTTGATCTCGGAACCATCCTCGCCCCTCAGCTCAAGGAGGTAACCGCCGTCAGGACGAGCTGTAGCGGATGTTTGGTAACCAGGAAATGAAGCGGCGATTGTTTCCAGAGCTTGATGCATGGGACGTCCTTGAGGCGATTATTTTATCGCCCGTTAGGGAGCAGCCTTCATGCCAACCAGCCAGCAAGAAAAAATTCAAAAAAAACAATGAGTTAGCGATAACCAGGATAGGCGAACTCGTGCAAATTGCATGACCCTGCGCTTTAAGACTTGCAAATTGCAGGATGGTTCGAAGGAGCAGCGTATGCGTTAAAGCATCGTCCCGCTTTCCGACCGGGAAAAAGCACCCAAGTTCGAAAGCTCGCCCGTTATTCAAAAGAAAAATGCCCGCCTCTTTCGAGGCGGGCATCTGCCGCTGCTTCAACGTTCAATCGAAGATCAGAAGCGTTCGATCTTTGCCTCGGCTTCCAGCTTCTTGCGATACGCGGCGAAATCCTGCTGTCCGCTGCGCGACGCGAGGAATCGGCTATAGGACGCCTTCTCTTCGCTCGAAAGCTCCTGCTCCGGCTCGCTCACCCCGCTGAGTTTTACCAGCACGTAACTACCGCTCGACAGAACCACACCGGTGTAAGCGGGTTTGTCGGTGCCAGCGGCCGGCTTCGGCATACGGAAGACCGCCTGGAGCACCGCTGCGTCGACGCCTTCCTGGTTTCGTGTAGCGGCTTCTACGGGCTGCCAGGTACCGGCTGCGCCAGCCTGCTGCACTGAGGTCTTACCTTCACGCAGACTGGCGAGCATCTCTTCGCCCTTGGTTTTCGCCGCCTCGGTAGCGCGCTCCTTCAACAACTGCTCACGAATGGAAGACGAAACCTGCTCCATCGCGAGCTGCTCGGGCATCCGGTGTTCTTTCACGCGGATCACCACACTGGTTTCGGGATCGAGTTCGATCACGCCGCTGTTCGCACCGTCTTCCAGAACCTCTGGGCTAAACGCCGCCTGCAGCACTTGCCGATTGGCCGCCAGACCTTCGCCTCCCTCGCGCCCGAACGGGGCGCTGGTCTGTACTTTCAAGCCGAGTTCCTGCGCAGGCTGGGCGAGATCCGACGCTTCGAACGACGCGTCCTCAAGCTGCTTGCTCACATCGACAAAACGCTGCTCGACTTCCTGGGATTTCAGATCATGCTCCAGCTTGCTCTTGAGGCTGGCGAAGCTGGGGACTTCGGGAGCCTGGACGTCGAGAAGCTTGATCAGATGCCATCCGAAGTCCGTGCGAACCGGTTCGGAAACCTGGCCTTTCTTGAGCGAATACAGCGCTTTCTCGAATGCAGGGTCGTAGACACCTGGACCTGCGAACCCGAGATTGCCGCCAGCAGCGGCTGAGCCTGGGTCTTCGGAAAACTGCTTGGCCTGCGCTGCGAAGTCGGCGCCCGCGTCAATGCGAGCCTTGATTTCGTCGATCTTGGCTTTTGCCTGCGCCTCGGTCTGCTTGTCATTTACCTCGATGAGGATGTGGCCAGCCTCGCGCTGCTCGGCCAGGCTACCGATTTCCTTCTGGTAGAGCGCTTGCAGATCCTCCTCCTTGACTTGTGCCTGAGCGAAGAATGCCTCCTTCTTCAACTCCACGTACTCGAGAACGACCTGCTCGGGACTCATGAACTGAGCGGCATGCGCGCCGTAGTAAGCCTTCACATCGTCCTGGCTGACAGTTACACCGCTACCGTCCGCCGGCAGGGTCAGCGTCGCGAAATCCCGTGTCTGCTTCTCGAGGCGAGCGAATGCGTTCACCTCGGGATCAGTGACGAAACCGCTACCGGCAATGCCTGCACGCAGTTGCCCGATGAGCATCTCTTGCTCGAGCATCTGACGGAACTGCAGACGGCTGTAGCCCATTTGCCGAATGACCTGGTCGAAGCGCTCGCTACTGAACTGGCCTTCGCTCTGGAATTCGGGGGTACGCAGGATCAACTGGTCGATTGCCGGCTGTGAAAAGGCAAAACCTGCATCCTTGGCGCCCTGCAGCACCAATTTCCGCTCGATCAAGGACTTGAGAGCAGAATCTCTTAGAAGTTTGTCATCGAGCTGGGAAGCATCGAAATCCTTGCCCAATTGCTGAAGCAATTGGCGGCGCTGCATTTCTACGGCTTGATTCAATTCCGCAATGGCGATCTCATCACCATTGACTTTGGCAGCGTCCTGCTTGTGATCGGTCGCTCTGAAAATGGCATCAAAACCTGTCAATGCCATGAGCAGGATGATGGCGCCGATGATGGTCTTGGCAATCCAGCCTTGTGAATTGTCCCTGATGTTCTGCAGCATGCGTCCCCCAGACAGCCATAACAAAAACGGCCGCGCAGCGTGGGTAGAATCCGGATAGAAGAAAGGCGCATCCGAGGATGCGCCTTCTCGTAAATGGCGGAGCGGACGGGACTCGAACCCGCGACCCCCGGCGTGACAGGCCGGTATTCTAACCGACTGAACTACCGCTCCGCAGCCGGATCAGGCCAATGCCGATCCGAAGGGCAAAGCCCGAAGACGCTTAGTTGACGGCGTCTTTCAGAGCTTTACCTGCTTTGAAGCCAGGGATCTTGGCCGCGTCGATTTTGATCGGGTTGCCAGTCTGCGGGTTACGGCCAGTGCGAGCGGCGCGCTCTTTCACTGCGAAGGTACCAAAGCCTACCAGTACCACGGAGTCACCAGCCTTCAGAGCGCCAGTGACGGATTCGATAACCGCGTCAAGCGCACGGCCAGCGACAGCTTTCGGGATATCAGCAGATGCGGCGATGGCATCGATCAGTTCCGACTTGTTCACTTAAGTCCCCTTATTTCTATTGAGTATGTTTTCTGTAATTAGGTGTTTGCGAAGCGGATGCTGGAGGGCCTGCCGACACAAGAGCCGCTTTATATCAAGGGCCAGAAAATAGTGTCAAGGACGCGTCCAGCTAGTGAGTACTGATTCTCTCCTGGGGATCAGCCTCCCGCTTGTCATCCTTCGCTACCAGCTCGGGAGCCGCATCGGGCAAGGGCTCCGGCGCGTATTGCAGCGCAATTTGCAGGACCTCGTCAATCCATTTGACCGGTTTAATCTGCAGGTCTCGCTTAATGTTCTCCGGAATTTCCTTCAGATCTCGAACGTTCTCTTCGGGGATGATGACGGTCTTGATTCCACCGCGATGAGCGGCGAGCAGTTTTTCCTTGAGCCCGCCGATTGCGAGCACTTGTCCTCGGAGGGTGATTTCACCCGTCATGGCAACATCCGCCCTGACCGGGATCTGCGTGAGCGCGGAAACCAGCGCCGTACACATGCCGACACCGGCACTCGGACCATCCTTCGGCGTCGCACCTTCGGGCATGTGGATGTGCACATCGCGCTTTTCATGGAAGTCGGGCGCGATACCAAGGCTTTTCGCGCGGCTGCGAACGACCGTCAGGGCGGCGGTGATCGACTCCAACATGACGTCACCCAGCGAGCCCGTCTTGATGAGCTGACCTTTGCCGGGAACAACGGCGGATTCGATGGTCAGCAACTCCCCGCCCACCTGCGTCCAAGCCAACCCGGTCACCTGACCGATCTGATCCTGCTGCTCGGCCAGGCCGTAGCGGAACTTGCGGACGCCCAGGAAATGCTCAAGAGATTCCGCGTCGATCGCGACCTTGACGCGCTTCTCCGTCGCGTGCTCCTTGACCACCTTCCGGCAAACCTTGGCAATCTGCCGCTCCAAGCTACGCACCCCCGCTTCGCGCGTGTAATAACGAATGATGTCGCGCAGGGCGGCTTCATCGAATTCCACCTCGGTCTTCTTCAAGCCATTTGCCTGAACCTGCTTCGGCGCGAGGTACTTCTGAGCGATGTTGATCTTCTCATCTTCGGTGTAACCCGGCAGACGAATTACTTCCATGCGGTCCAGCAACGGCGCGGGGATGTTCATCGAGTTGGCGGTACACAGGAACATCACATCAGAGAGGTCGTAGTCGACTTCCAGATAATGGTCGTTGAAGTTGTGGTTCTGCTCGGGATCCAGCACCTCAAGCAATGCTGAAGCGGGGTCGCCGCGCATATCGCTGCCCATCTTGTCGATCTCATCGAGCAGGAACAACGGGTTGCGGACACCCACTTTGGTCATTTTCTGAATCAGGCGCCCTGGCATCGATCCGATATAGGTACGCCGGTGACCGCGAATCTCCGCTTCGTCGCGTACGCCGCCAAGCGCCATCCGAACGAACTTGCGGTTGGTCGCGCGGGCGATGGACTCGGCCAGGGACGTCTTGCCGACGCCCGGAGGTCCTACCAGGCAAAGCACGGGGCCCTTGAGTTTCTTCACGCGCTTCTGTACCGCGAGGTACTCAAGGATGCGCTCTTTCACTTCGTCGAGGCCGTAATGATCGGCGTCGAGGATATCCTCGGCTTTGCCTAGATCGAGGCGAACCTTGCTCTCAGCTTTCCACGGCACGTTGACCAGCCAGTCGATGTATGAGCGCACCACCGTCGCCTCGGCGGACATGGGCGACATTTGCTTGAGCTTGTTCAGCTCTGCCTGGGCCTTGGCCAGCGCGTCCTTCGGCAACCCGGCAGCGTCGATACGTTTCTTCAGGTCGTCGACTTCGTTATGACCTTCATCGATATCGCCGAGCTCCTTCTGAATGGCCTTCATCTGCTCATTCAGGTAGTACTCGCGCTGACTGCGCTCCATCTGCTTCTTCACACGCCCGCGAATACGCTTTTCGACCTGCAGCAGATCGATTTCTGCATCCAGCAAGGCCAAGACGTGCTCGATCCGCGGAGCGAGATCGGTGATTTCGAGGATTTCCTGCTTCTGTTCGATTTTCAACGCCATATGCGCGGCCATGGTGTCGACCAGGCGGCTCGGCTCATCGATGCTGTTGAGCGATGAAAGTACTTCTGCGGGCACTTTCTTGCCCAATTGAACGTATTGCTCGAACTGACTCAGCAAACTGCGGGTGAACACTTCCGCTTCACGATCAGGCGCTTCCTGCTCTTCGATCAGCGCCACGTCGGCACGATAGTGGTCATCTACTTCATGGAATCGTTCGATTACGCCGCGCTGCTCGCCCTCGACCAAGACCTTGACGGTGCCGTCCGGCAGTTTCAGCAGCTGCAAGACCGTAGCAACTGTCCCGACGCGGTACAGAGCGTCTTCGCGAGGGTCATCGTCGGCCGGGTTCTTTTGTGCCAACAGGAGTATCTGCTTGTCCCCCGTCATCGCCGATTCCAGGGCCTCGATGGATTTATCGCGCCCTACGAACAGCGGAATCACCATGTGCGGATAAACCACGACATCGCGCAGCGGCAGGAGTGGCAAATCGATGGTTTTCTTCATGATTTTCGCTCTACGGCGGCCATGCGGCCATAAAATGAGTAGCCCTTGAAACTTAAGATGGGGCTAGGGGCATGAAAAAACAAGCCAGCAGAAAAAAGCAAAGGGGCCATCGGCCCCTTCGTTCGTTACGCCTCAGGCGCCGCCTTGGCTGGCGGCTCGCTGCTTTCATAAATGAGCAACGGCTTGGAGGTACCCTCGATGACACTTTCGTCGATGACCACCTTGCTGACATCGCTCTGGGACGGAATCTCGTACATGGTATCGAGCAACACGCCCTCAAGGATGGAACGCAATCCACGAGCACCGGTTTTGCGCTCGAGCGCGCGGTGAGCAACGGCCTTGAGCGCGTCCTGACGGAACTCGAGGTCCACGCCTTCCATTTCAAACAGCTTGCCGTATTGCTTCGTCAGAGCGTTCTTGGGTTCGGTAAGAATCTGAACCAGCGCGGCCTCATCCAGCTCATCGAGCGTCGCGATAACCGGCAGACGACCCACGAACTCAGGAATCAAGCCGAACTTAACCAGATCATCGGGCTCGACGCCACGCAGCGCTTCGCCGACCTGCTTGCCCAGCTCCTTGCTGCGAACTTCGGCATTGAAGCCGATGCCGCCCCGGGTTGAACGGTTGTGGATGACCTTCTCCAGACCAGAGAATGCTCCACCGCAGATGAACAGGATGTTACGCGTATCGACCTGTAGAAACTCCTGCTGCGGATGCTTGCGGCCACCCTGAGGAGGTACGGAAGCCACGGTTCCTTCGATCAGCTTGAGGAGCGCCTGCTGCACACCCTCGCCCGACACGTCCCGGGTAATCGACGGGTTATCAGACTTGCGGGAAATCTTGTCGATTTCATCGATGTAGACGATACCCATCTGAGCCTTTTCGACATCGTAATCGCATTTCTGCAGCAGCTTCTGAATGATGTTCTCTACGTCCTCGCCAACGTAGCCGGCCTCTGTGAGGGTCGTAGCATCAGCGATGGTGAATGGCACATTGAGCAAACGAGCGAGCGTTTCGGCGAGGAGCGTTTTACCCGAGCCGGTAGGCCCGATGAGCAGGATATTGCTCTTACCGAGTTCGACATCGTCTTTCTTTTCACGCTGATTCAAGCGCTTGTAGTGGTTGTAAACCGCTACGGCAAGAACCTTCTTGGCGCGTTCCTGGCCGATCACGTACTGATCCAGGATTCCGCTGATTTCCTTGGGTGCCGGCAGCTTGTGCGAACTACTTTCAGCCTGTGCTTCCTGCACCTCCTCGCGGATGATGTCGTTGCACAGGTCGACGCACTCGTCGCAGATAAACACGGAGGGGCCGGCAATAAGTTTGCGCACTTCGTGCTGGCTTTTGCCGCAGAAGGAGCAATAAAGCAGTTTGCCGTTGTCCTCGCCATTGCGGGTGTCAGTCATTCGATCAATCCAATCCGGGTAGGCTTGAAACACAAGATGAAGGCAATTGCGGGCATTTTCAAGCCCGCGAACGGCAGGACATTGCCCGGCCGTATCGGACGGCGCCGTTTAGCTCGCCATCTGGCGCTGGACGAGAACCTGATCCACCAGACCGTATTCGGCGGCACGCTCAGCGTTCATGAAGTTGTCGCGGTTGGTGTCACGCTCGATGGTTTCGATGTCCTGGCCGGTGTGAAACGCCAGCAATTCATTCAGGCGCGCACGAATCGAGAGGATTTCCTTGGCATGGATGTCGATGTCCGACGCCTGCCCCTGAAAACCGCCAAGCGGCTGGTGAATCATCATCCGCGAGTTCGGCAGGCAGGAGCGTTTGCCCTTGGCGCCGCCTGCGAGCAGAAACGCACCCATGCTGCAGGCCTGGCCGATGCAGATGGTGGAGACGTCGGGCTTGATGAACTGCATGGTGTCGTAGATCGACATACCGGCAGTGACCGAGCCGCCCGGCGAGTTGATGTACAGGTGGATATCCTTGTCCGGGTTCTCCGCTTCGAGGAACAGAAGCTGAGCAGCTACCAGGTTGGCCATGTAGTCTTCCACAGGCCCTACCAGGAAGATGATGCGTTCCTTGAGGAGGCGAGAGTAGATGTCATAGGCGCGCTCGCCGCGAGCGGACTGTTCGACGACCATCGGCACCAGGCCGCCGGCTGCTTGGATTTCAGGCATTTGCATGAATGGATTACGGGACATGTCCTGCGATCGCTCCTAATGGGTCAGATCCAAAAACGCATAAGCCAGCTCGACGGCTGGCTTATGGTGTACTCGAACGAAAGAGAGAATCAGGCGGCCTGCGGTGCTTCCGCCGGCTTGACAGCTTCTTCGTAGGAGACCTGCTTGTCGGTCACCTTGGCCTTCTGCAGGACAGTATCTACAACTTGTTCTTCCAGCACAACCGAGCGGACTTCACCCAGTTGCTGGTCGTTCTTGTAGTACCAGGAGACGACCTGCTCCGGCTCCTGATAGGCGGATGCCATCTCCTGGATCATCTCGCGAACACGTGCTTCGTCCGGCTTTAGCTCGAACTGCTTGACCACTTCGGCAACAACCAGGCCCAACAGGACGCGACGTTTGGCTTGCTCTTCGAAGAGCTCAGCCGGCAGCTGATCGGCCTTGATGTTGCTGCCGAACTGCTGCACGGCCTGCGCACGCAGACGATCGATTTCGTTGCTGATCAGCGCTTTCGGCACTTCGACCGGATTGCTGGCGAGCAGCGCTTCCATGACCTGATTCTTGACCTTGGACTTGATCGCCTGACGCAGCTCACGCTCCATGTTCTTGCGAACTTCGGTACGGAAGCCTTCCAGACCGCCTTCCTTGATGCCGAACAGGGCGAAGAAGGCATCGTTCAGCTCAGGCAGCTTCGGCGCAGCGACGCTGTTTACGGTTACGGTGAACTCGGCGGTTTTACCGGCGAGATCGAGGTTCTGGTAATCCGCCGGGAAGGTCGGGGTGATGACGCGTTCTTCACCGGCCTTGACGCCAACCAGAGCGTCTTCGAAACCCGGGATCATACGGCCGGAGCCGAGAACCAGCGCGGTGCCCTTTGCCGAGCCGCCAGCGAAGGCTTCGCCGTCCAGCTTGCCAACGAAGTCGATGTTCAGCTGATCGCCATTTTCGGCGGCGCGGTCGACGTTCTCGAAGCTGGTGTTCTGCTTACGCAGGATGTCCAGCATGTTGTCGACATCGCTGTCCGCCACGTCGGCCTGCAGGCGCTCGATTTCGACGTTGTCGAAGCTGGCGACCTGGAACTCCGGGAAGATTTCGAAGGTGGCGACGTACTCGAGATCCTTGCCCTTCTCGAACACTTTAGGCTCGACGGCCGGCGCACCGGCAGGGTTCAGCTTCTGCTCGACGATAGCCTCATAGAAAGTCGACTGGATCAGGTCGCCCAGCGCTTCCTGCCGTGCAGCCGATTCATAGCGCTGACGGATGACGCTCATCGGCACCTTGCCGGGACGGAAGCCGGCGACCTTGGCACGACTGGCAGTCTGCTGCAGACGCTTGTTGACTTCGGTCTCGATGCGCTCGGCAGGCACGCCAATGGTCATGCGGCGCTCCAGAGCGGAGGTGCTTTCAACAGAAACTTGCATGGATATTCCTCGTTGCACAGACATGGCCGGGCATTCCGACCCCAGAATCAAGGGCATGCATTCTAGTGGCTCGAAGGGCAGAAGTCACCCGTCCGCATTTCACGACACATCTATTAGGAACTGCCGCAGCGAATTTTTCGCGGCGATGCGGCGCAGTCACCACAGCGGCGCGGGGACGGCATATCATTGGGCCAGCTCAGCGCTTCGCCACCTCTTGCTCCTGACGGAACATCACGATGCCAGACCACACCTCCCAGCGTTGCTTTCTCCAAGACGGCGGGCAAATGGGCGACGAGTTACGTGCGCACGATTGGGCCGCTACGCCGCTGGGGCCGATCAGCGAGTGGCCCGCCGCGCTGCGGGTAACCGTGCAAACGGTGCTGAACTCCAAGTTCCCCAAGTGCCTTCTCTGGGGCAAGTCCCTCACGGCCATCTACAACGACGCGTTCCGCCCGATCCTGGGTGACAAGCCGCAACCCCTGGGTCGCTCATTTGCCGAGATATGGAGCGAAGCCTGGGACACGCTCGGCCCGATCATAGAACGCGCGCTCTGCGGCGAAGCGACCTACATCGAGGACTACCCGACGCCAATCCACCGGCACGGCTACCTCGAACACGCCTACTTCACCTTCTGCTACAGCCCCGTACAGGACGAACACGGCGCCATCGTCGGCGTTATCGATACCGTGGTGGAAACCACCCAGCGCTTCGTCGTCGAGCGCGATCTGCACTCCCTGGCCGCATCGCTGGAAAGCGAGATCGCCTTGCGCACCGCCGATCGTAACCGTCTCTGGCAGCTGTCCACGGACCTGATCCTGGTGGCGCGCCTCGACGGCATCATCGCCTCGATTAACCCCGCTTGGAGCAGCGTTCTCGGCTGGGAGGAGAAACAGCTGGTAGGCAATTACCTGCTCGACCTGGTGCACGGGGACGATCTGGGCCACTGGAAGAACGCGGTGGCAGCGCTGCGCGAGGGCACGCCGATGAAACGGTTCGAGAGCCGCCTGCGCCATCGTGATGGCAGCTATCGCTGGATCAACTGGACGGCCGTTCCAGGCGACGGGCTTATCAATGCGGTCGGCCGCGACTTCACTGCGGAAAAGCTACAGGCGCAGGCGCTCCAGCACACCGAGGAACTGCTCCGCCATAGCCAGAAGATGGAAGCCGTCGGGCAACTCACGGGTGGGCTGGCGCATGACTTCAACAACCTGCTCGGCGGGATCGCCGGGAGCCTGGAGATGCTCGAAACCCGTGTCCAGCAGGGCCGTATCGACGAACTCGGACGCTACATAGCCGCTGGAAAGAACGCCACCCAGCGTGCCGCCGCCCTCACCCATCGCCTGCTGGCGTTTTCCCGGCGACAGACGCTGGACCCCAGGCCGACCGACATCAACGGACTGGTCAGCGGAATGGAAGAGCTGATCCGGCGCACCATGGGGCCGAAAATCCAGGTCGAAGTAGTCAGCAACGAGACGCTCTGGACCGCATTCGCCGACACCAATCAGCTCGAAAACTCGCTGCTCAACTTCTGCATCAACGCGCGCGACGCGATGCCGGATGGCGGCACGCTGACCATCGAGACGAACAACCATTCCCTGGACCTCGGCGAGGCGGGCGAGCGCGGCCTGGCTCCAGGCGAGTACGTGTCGCTTTGCGTGATCGACACCGGCAGCGGGATGGCGGCGGAGGTTATCGAACGCGCCTTCGATCCGTTCTTCACGACCAAGCCGACCGGCCAGGGAACCGGCCTCGGGCTTTCGATGGTTTATGGCTTCGCCCGTCAATCCGGTGGACAGGTGAGGATCGTTTCGGAACCCGGCCAAGGCACCACCCTGTGCCTTTATCTCCCGCGCCACCATGGCCAACCGGAAAAGATCGAAGAGCCAGCCTACGCCAGGCCCACCCAGGCCCGGCAAAGCGAAGCCATCCTGGTGATCGACGATGAGCCGATCCTGCGGATGCTGATCGTCGAGATTCTGCAGGAACAGGGTTACTGCGTACTGGAAGCTGAAGACGGGCCATCCGGGCTGGCGGTGATCCAGAGCGGAGCGCCCATCGATCTGCTCATCACCGATGTAGGGCTTCCCGGCGGCCTGAATGGCCGGCAGGTAGCCGATGCCGCACGCCAGCAACGCCCCGATCTCAAGGTCCTGTTTATCACCGGCTACGCCGAAAATGCCGTCATTGGGAGCGGACAACTGGACCCGGGCATGCAAGTGCTGACCAAACCGTTCGCCATGGACGCCTTCGTCGAGCGGATCAGCCACTTCCTCAAAGAGCCCTCCCACTAAGCCCCCTTAAGTTGGCGCCCTCGGCTGCGCCTCGATTCAAGCGCTTTGTCGCCTCGCCGACCTGTGTATGATTGGCCCAGGGTGTTATCGCGCGCTCCGCGCGGTGCAGGTCAATCAGCGCTGGTCGGGCCGCCACGCGGAGAGCACTCGCCCGTGAAATCCCACTCTTCCCCCTCGCCCCTCCCCCGCGCGCAACTTCTCGCAGAACGCGCTTTTTCCGCTATCGAGCGATTCATGCATGTCGAAGCCGTCAGCGGAATCGTGCTTCTCACGGCAGCCGCGGTGGCGCTGATCTGGGCGAACAGCTCCGCTTCGGACAGCTACCACGCCCTTTGGCACACCCCGGTGTCGATCAGCGTGGGCAGCTACTCGATCTCGCAGTCGCTGCACTTCTGGATCAACGATGGCCTCATGACGGTGTTCTTCCTGGTGGTCGGGGTAGAGATCCGCCGTGAGATACATGAAGGTGCGCTCGCCAACCTCCGCTTGGCATCGCTACCCCTCGCGGCAGCACTCGGCGGCGTGACCGTCCCGGCGGTCATCTATGCACTCTTCAACTCCGACCCCGTGCACGTGAAAGGCTGGGCGGTGCCCACCGCCACCGACATCGCCTTCGCCATGGGGGTGTTGGCATTGCTGGGCCGAGCGATCCCCAGCAACATTCGCGTACTGCTGCTCGCACTGGCAATCATCGACGATATCGTGGCGGTGCTGATCATCGCCGCCTTTTATGGCGCCGGACTCGATTATACCGGCCTGCTGATCGCCGCGGTCGGTGTGCTGATGGTCCTGGCCCTTCAGCGAATGGGCATCAGCAATGCCTTCGCCTACGTCGTTCCCGGCGTCGTGCTGTGGACCGGGCTGCTGCAGACCGGCGCCCATCCCACGCTGGCAGGCGTCGTCCTGGGCCTGATGACGCCGGTGTTGCCGCGCCGCGGCCGGGAGCGCCCGATCGACTCCGTGGTGGAGGTTGTCGGCGATCTGCGCAAACACGCGGAGGCCGCCAAGCCTCAGTCCGAGGTCCTGGCACCCCGACTCAAGCACCTCAAGCGCGCGCAGCGGGAGCTGATGCCTCCGGTTTCGCGCGTACAGAATGCCCTGCACCCCTGGGTCGCGTTCGGCGTGATGCCGCTGTTCGCACTGGCGAACGCCGGCGTGACGCTGGGCGGCGTCAACCTTGACATCGATGGCTCGCAAACGGTCCTGCTCGGCGTTTTTCTCGCCCTGGTGATGGGCAAGCCGATCGGCGTGATCGCCGCCAGCGTATTGGTCGTCCGCCTGGGGTGGTGCCGCCTTCCACCGCACGTCACCTGGCCAGGCGTGTGTGTCGTCGGTTTGCTCGCAGGGATTGGCTTCACTATGTCAATCTTCATCGCCAACCTGGCGTTCGATAATGAAAACCTGCTGAACGCGGCCAAACTCGGCGTGTTACTCGCCTCGGTGGTCGCCGCCGTGATCGGCCTCAGTTGGGGACTCCTCTACGCCAGACGCAACAGAGTGGCTGCAAACCCCGAACACGCGAAAGGAGCGTAGGAATGAATGCACTGGATTGGGTGAAGTGGATTTTTCGTAAACGAAAACTGGCGCGCACTGTGAAAGGGTTTTCCGCCAGCATCAGCTCCTTCGCTACCAGCGATGTCGTGTTCGGCGAATACATCAGCCTGTGGGGCGGCTCGACCGTTTACGACGCCACCATCGGGCGCTACACCTATCTGGCGGGCTGCAAGGCCGTGAACATTGATATCGGCTCCTTCTGCAGCATTGGCCCCGGCACGCGGCTGGGCGGCCTGGGCTCGCACCCGGTCGACATGCTGAGCACCCATCCGGTGTTCTATTCGACCCTCAAGCAATGCGGCGTGAGTTTTTCCGACAAGGATTACTTCGAGGAACTCAAGCGGACCTATGTCGGCCATGACGTGTGGATCGGTGCCAACGTCGTGGTCTTCGACGGCGTCAAGATTGGCGATGGCGCCATCATTGCCGCTGGCGCGGTAGTGACCAAGGATGTTCCACCCTACGCGATCGTTGGCGGAGTCCCGGCCAAAGTCATCAAGTACCGCTTCGAACCCGAGGACATCGAGCGCCTCGAGGCACTTCAGTGGTGGCACCTGCCTGCGGAGGCCTTGAAGGAAAACGCCGCATTGATCCGCGGATCGGATGTCCAGGCCCTTGTCGCAGGACTGTCGGGAGCTCACACCCAGAACGAGATCGACTCCTCGCGGCAAACGTCACCAGAGCTGGCTCGTTAGCGTCAGTACGCACAACAACTCATTCCGTCGGATCTCGGCGTAGGCATGGAACGCGCGGCGCTAAACGAGGTCCAGACATTCGCCGCGCACTGCTGCGCGGCACCTGCAATTGCCTTTTAACGAAACGCCCTAGGCGCTGACAGGAGAAGCAATTGGACATCAAAACCGTATTCTTCAAGATAAACCTGACATTTCTGGTGATCGCCCTTGCCGTAGGCGGCTACACCTTCATGGCCAGAACAACCACTGACGGATCGCGCGAAGCCGCGCTCCAGACGTGGGCAAGTTCGAGTTCCGTAACGGCTCCTAGCAACTATCAGGCATGCGAGCCAGGCAAGGCGCGCGCGATATCGGGCGACGAAAACTCCGACTGCTCGATTCAGCGTCAGGCGGACTCCATCTACAAAATGATCATCGAAGCCCCAGCCACGAGCGCCGGACAAAAGGCGATTGTGAAGAAGTAGCTGTGCGGGCTGTTTTCGTGAGCGCCAGGAACGAAAAAAGGCAGCCCACTTCGGAGCTGCCTTTTTGTTCCTGCTCCCGAAGCACTCCGAAGTCGCGACCATTCAGGTCACGTCAGAACTTTCCGCCTGGATAACAGATTGACTACATGGTGCGGACGGAGAGACTCGAACTCTCACACCTTGCGGCGCCAGAACCTAAATCTGGTGTGTCTACCAATTCCACCACGTCCGCATGACGCTGAAACGAAAACGCCAGGTACGGGACCTGGCGCTTTCTCGAATATGGGGTGGACGATGGGAATCGAACCCACGACACCAGGAGCCACAATCCTGTGCTCTACCAACTGAGCTACGCCCACCATATTACGTTTGCCTGTGCCTGAGCGGCCAAATGGCGCACCCGGCAGGACTCGAACCTGCGACCATCCGCTTAGAAGGCGGATGCTCTATCCAACTGAGCTACGGGCGCTTAATCATCTGCATTCGAAAGCGAAGCGCGGACTTAAAAGCGTTGGCATCAAGGGCCGAATTCTACCCTTTTTTCCATCTTACCCAGCGGCTGGCTGTGCTCGACAAGCGGGGCGAATCTTATAGAGAGCCCTGCAACACGTCAACACTCGGATCGAAAAAATATTCAGGTATTTAAAGAGCTTACGGGGAAACGCCAATCAGCCGACTTTGCCCGCCCGCGACGCCATGCGAGAATGCGCGTCCTTTTTCAATCCTTCCCGATGGTTAACCAAGCGCAATGACTGCACAACTGATCGACGGCAAAGCGATCGCCGCCAGCCTCCGCCTGCAGATCGCCCAACGTGTCGCCGAGCGGCGTCTCCAGGGCCTTCGTGCACCTGGACTGGCGGTGATTCTGGTGGGTAGCGACCCGGCGTCCCAGGTCTACGTTTCGCACAAGCGCAAGGACTGCGAGGAGGTCGGCTTCGACTCCCGCGCCTTCGACCTGCCCGCCGAAACCAGCCAGGAAGAACTGCTGGGTCTGATCGACAGCCTCAATGAGAACCCGGAGATCGACGGCATCCTCGTGCAACTGCCGTTGCCGGCGCACCTGGATGCATCGCTGCTGCTCGAGCGCATCAGCCCGGACAAGGACGTCGATGGCTTCCACCCTTACAATATCGGCCGCCTGGCGCAGCGCATGCCGATGCTTCGCCCGTGCACGCCGAAAGGCATCATCACCCTCCTCGCCAGCACCGGGGTCGATCTCTACGGGCTCAACGCCGTGGTGGTAGGCGCGTCCAACATCGTTGGCCGACCGATGGCCCTGGAGTTGTTACTGGCCGGCTGCACCGTCACCGTCACCCATCGCTTCACCAAGGACCTGGCAGCGCACGTCGCCAATGCCGATCTGCTGGTGGTGGCGGTCGGCAAGCCGGGGCTGGTCAAGGGCGAGTGGATCAAGCCGGGCGCCATCGTCGTCGACGTCGGCATCAACCGCCAGGAAGACGGCAAGCTGGTCGGCGACGTGGAGTACCAACCGGCGCTGCAACGCGCCAGCTGGATCACCCCGGTTCCCGGCGGCGTCGGCCCGATGACCCGCGCCTGCCTGCTGGAGAACACCCTGTACGCCGCCGAGCATCTGCACGCCTGAGGTTCGCGACGCCGCAACGGAACGAAGGGCACCCTTGGGTGCCCTTCTTCATTTCCGACCAGTCGTTCGCTGCTCCAGCAGCCGCGCCGCGCCCCTGGGCTTGTCGGTGAACCAGATCACCCGGCTCACGCCACGGGTTATCGCCACGTAGGCCAGGCGCAGGCTCTCATCCTGCATCGCCTGGTCGTAGCTGTTGCGGAAGAAGCCGGAGTGCCGGTAGAGCGCATTACGCAGCGGGTGCGCCGGGACGCTGGCACCGTCGTCGAGGATGATCGCCACTTCGGCCTGCAGCCCCTTGGCGCGGTGGATCGTGTAGGTCTTCACCGGCAATCGTTCGTCCAGCTCGGCCTGAATTGCCCGCAGAGGCTCGTTGCGCCGACTGAGGACCAGCACGGCGTTGCGCTCCGCACCGGGTCGGCCGAGGGCGTGCTCGCACTGGGCCGTGATCTCCCGCATCAGCCTTGGCAGGTGTCGCCTGATATCGAAGCCGCGCTCCAGCCGCACGCCGTGATCGCCCGGCTGCTCGTGCCTGAAGGCGCGGCTGAGCTTGGCCTGCTTCACCTCGACCCCGGCGAGCACCGCCTCGCCGTCGCGGATCACCGGTTCGATGGAGCGGTAGTTGGTTTCCAGCAGCAACAGCGTGCTCTTGCGCGAGCGCCCGCGGCTGGGGAAGTGGCGATCGAAGTCCATGAACAGCTCCGGAGAACTGCCGCGCCAGCCGTAGATGGATTGCCAGTCGTCGCCGATCGCCATCAGGCTGACGGCGCCGCCCTCGCCCGCCAGGCGCCGGTGTACCGCCTGTAGCCACTGCACGATTTGCGGCGAAATATCCTGGAATTCGTCGATCAGCAGATGCCGCAGCGGTTCCAACGCGCCATCCGGAGGAAGCGTCGGCAACCTGTCGGTGAGCGCCTGGAAGGCGCCATCGAACGTCATCAACCCACGTTCGCTCAACTCGCTGGCGAAGGTTCGCCAGAACATCACCAGCGCTTCAATGAACAGGCGCTCTGCGGCCGGGCACGCCAGCGTCTTCGGCTCCAACCGGTCGATAAGGACGCCAATGCTCTGGATGAACCCGGCCTGCTGGTAGAAAACCTCGAACAGCGGCGCGGCGGAGAACTCGCCGGCCAGTTGATAGGCGTCCAGAGGTGCCTTCATGGGCTCGCCAGGCCTGGGTTCAGGCATGCCCAGGAGCCGATGCACGGCGTCACGGAACGCGAGCTGCTCGGTGTAGCAGCGCTGGTAGGCCTGCCGGAGCAAGGCGGTCTGCGCAGGCTTCAGGCGCGAGGCGGTCAGCGGGTTGTCCGGCTCGGCGCCGGCGCCGCGCTCGGCCAGTTGCTCGAACCAGCAGGGCGCACCCAGGTGTTCGCGCGCCAGCACGGCCATCGCCGAATGAAAGGTCCGCACGCACCTGCGCGCCAGGGCGGCGTCGAAGGGAAACTCCCAGAACGCCAGGACGCGGCCGAGTTGCTCGCGCAGTTGCGCGCAGGACGCGCTGGTGAAGGAAATAACCGTGAGGCTGCCCGGGTCGATGCGCAGGTGGCAAAGCATGAACACCACGCGCAGCACCAGCGTCGTGGATTTCCCCGAGCCGGCGCCGGCGAATACACGCGTCGCTGCCCCACGCGAGAGGATCATCGCCCACTGCTCGTCCGACGGAGCGCTGATCACACCGGCGCTGACGGCCTGGCTCACCCGTTCGCGCATCGCGGCGACCTGAGCGGCCTCAAGGGGCATAGGGCTGGCGGAATAGATCCCGGCGGGCGCGGGTTTGCCGCCAGCGGTCTTGCCGGCGCTGCGCTTCCTGGTCGTTGCGCTGTTCTTTCGCGCGGCACGCTTCTGCGCCACCGGAGCAGCGACAGGCTCGGCATTGAGGTAGGCGGTGGTACGGGGAAAATAGCGCGCCAGCGCGCTGGAAATCAGCAGTTTGTAGCGTTTTACGGCAGACAGCATTCGGTAGTTCCAACCGCTTCGTGTGGCATATCGGCCAAGGGTAAGCCCCGGCGCGGATCGAAGGGGCCATCGGCCGGCATGGCACCATCGAAAATGAAAAAGGCCGCTGAGCGGCCCTTTCCGAGGTCGCTTCGGTTATTCAGCCAGACGCCAGGTGGTGCCGCCCTTGCCATCCTCCAGGACCACGCCCATGGCGCCGAGCTGGTCGCGGATGCGGTCCGATTCGGCCCAGTTCTTGTCGGCACGCGCGCGCAGGCGCGCGGCGATCAGCGCCTCGACCTCGGCGGCATCGACCTTGCCCTCGGCGCCAGCCTGCAGGAAGGCGTCCGCCTCCAGCTGCAATACACCCAGCACCTTCGCCAGCTCTTTCAGCCGCGCGGCCAGCCCGGCGGCGGCCGGCAGGTCGGTGTCACGCAGGCGGTTGACCTCGCGCACCATGTCGAACAGCACCGCGCAGGCTTCCGGCGAGTTGAAATCGTCGTTCATCGCCGTGGCGAAACGCTCGACGAATGCCTCGCCGCCGGCCGGCTCAGCCTGCGGCAGGCCCTTGAGCGCGTGATAGAAGCGCTCCAGCGCGCCCCTGGCTTCCTTCAGGCTGTCTTCGGAATAGTTGATCGGGCTGCGGTAATGGCTGGAAACCAGCAGGTATCGCACTACCTCCGGGTGGTACTTCTCCAGCACCTCGCGGATGGTGAAGAAGTTGCCCAGCGACTTGGACATCTTCTCGCCGTCCACGCGCACCGCACCGGCGTGCATCCAGGATGCCGCGTAGAGCTTGCCGGTGGCCGCCTCGCTCTGCGCGATCTCGTTCTCGTGGTGCGGGAACACCAGGTCCGGGCCGCCGCCGTGGATGTCGAAGGTCTCGCCCAGGCAGCAGGTCGACATCACCGAGCACTCGATATGCCAGCCGGGCCGACCGGCGCCCCACGGCGATTCCCAGCTCGGCTCGCCCGGCTTGGCGCCTTTCCAGAGGACGAAATCCAGCGGGTCCTGCTTGGATTCGTCGACCTCGATACGCGCGCCGACGCGCAGGTCCTCGATCTTCTTGCGCGACAGCTTGCCGTAGCCGACGAACTTGCCAACCCGGTAATAGACGTCGCCGTTGCCCGGCGCGTAGGCAAAACCCTTGTCGATCAGGGTCTGGATCATCGCGTGCATACCGGCGATGTGGCCGGTGGCACGGGGCTCCTGATCGGGACGCAGCACAGCGAGGCGGGCCTCGTCCTCGTGCATCGCGGCGATCATGCGCTCGGTCAGCGCCTCGAAGGATTCGCCGTTCTCCTGCGCGCGACGGATGATCTTGTCGTCGATGTCGGTGATGTTGCGCACGTAGTTCAGCTCGTAGCCGGAATGGCGCAGCCAGCGGGCAATCACGTCGAAGGCCACCATCACACGGGCGTGGCCGATGTGGCAGAAGTCGTACACGGTCATCCCGCAGACATACATGCGCACCTGGTTGCCCAGCAGCGGCTTGAAGGGTTCCTTGGTCTTGCTCAGGGTGTTGTAGATCGAAAGCATGGTCCATGTCCTGAAAAAACGGGCCACATCGCGTGGCCCGTTTCGAGTTCGACGACGTGTTACAGAAAGATCAGCCCTGGCCCCAGGAATCGCGCAGCGTCACCGTGCGGTTGAACACCGGCTGGCCGGGGCGCGAGTCCTTGAGGTCGGCGCAGAAGTAGCCTTCGCGCTCGAACTGGAAGCGCTCTTCCGGCTCGGCCCGGGCCAGCGACGGCTCGGCGCGACAACCGGTGAGCACCACCAGCGACTCCGGGTTGATGTTGTCGAGGAAGCTGGCGCCCTCCTCGGCCTTCTCCGGGTTGGCGGAGCGGAACAGGCGGTCGTACAGGCGCACTTCGCACTCGACGCTCTCGGCGGCCGGCACCCAGTGGATCACGCCTTTGACCTTGCGGCCCTCGGGGTTCTTGCCCAGGGTGTTTTCGTCGTAGGAGCAGCGCAGCTCGACGATGTTGCCGTCGGCGTCCTTGATTGCCTCGTCGGCGCGGATCACGTAGCTGCCGCGCAGGCGCACTTCGCCACCGGGAATCAGGCGCTTGTAGCCGGCCGGCGGGACTTCCTCGAAGTCGCTGGCGTCGATGTAGATCTCGCGGCCGAACGGCAGCACGCGCACGCCCATGTCCTGCTTCGGATGGCGCGCCAGCTCGAGGTTCTCCACCTGGCCTTCGGGATAGTTGGTGATCACCACCTTCAGCGGTTTGAGCACGCACATGGCGCGCGCGGCGTTGGCGTCCAGGTCCTCACGGATGGCGAACTCGAGCATGCCGATGTCGACCACGCCACCGGCGCGGTTGACGCCGATCATGTCGCAAAAGGTGCGGATCGAGGCCGGCGTGTAGCCACGGCGGCGGAAACCCGAGAGCGTCGACATGCGCGGGTCGTCCCAGCCCTGGACGTGCTTCTCGTCCACCAGCTGCTTGAGCTTGCGCTTGCTGGTGATGGTGTAGTTCAGGTTGAGCCGGGCGAACTCGTACTGGCGCGGCTGTGCGGGCACCGGCAGGTTGGCCAGGAACCACTCGTACAGCGGACGGTGATCTTCGAATTCCAGGGTGCAGATCGAGTGGGTCACGCCCTCGATGGCATCCGACTGACCATGGGTGAAGTCGTAGCTCGGGTAGATGCACCACTTGTCACCGGTCTGGTGATGATGCGCATGGCGAATACGGTAGAGGATCGGGTCGCGCAGGTTCATGTTCGGCGAGGCCATGTCGATCTTTGCCCGCAGCGCACGTGCGCCATCGGGGAATTCGCCGGCCTTCATGCGCGCGAACAGATCCAGGTTCTCGGCCACCGAACGGTCGCGGAACGGGCTGTTGCGACCCGCTTCGGTCAGCGTGCCGCGGTACTCGCGCGCTTCCTCCGGAGACAGGTCGTCGACGTAGGCCTTGCCGGCCTCGATCAGGTGAATCGCCCAGGCGTGCAGCTGATCGAAATAGTTGGAGGCGTAGCGCACCTCGCCGGACCACTCGAAGCCCAGCCACTTCACGTCGCTTTCGATGGCGTCGATGTATTCCTGGTCTTCCTTGGCCGGGTTGGTGTCATCGAAACGCAGGTGGCAGTCGCCGCCGAACTCCTTGGCCAGGCCGAAGTTCAGGCAGATCGACTTGGCGTGGCCGATGTGCAGGTAACCGTTGGGCTCCGGGGGAAAGCGCGTGATGATCTTCGCGTGCTTGCCGGCGTCGAGGTCGGCCTGAACAATCGGGCGGAGAAAGTTGCTGGCGGTGGGAGTCTCTGGCTTGCTCATAGGGTCCTTGATCTTATGGTCCGTTGACGTTTCATCGCGATGGAACGGCAACGGCCTCTTCGGGTGCGCCGCGCAGGGTAGGCCGGCCAAATCAAAGCCCGTATGATAGCGAACCCGTCAACCCCCTGACAGCCGCAAAGCGGACGTGCTCGTTGATAGTGGATCGAAGGGCCGCTGCCGCCCCGCTCCGCCTTCGGCCCGCCCGGATTTAACGCCCCGCCCTTTGCCAGACAAGAGTGAATTCCCATGATCAAGTTGCACACCAACCACGGCGTCATAACCCTGAACCTGTTCGAAGACAAGGCCCCGGAAACCGTGGCCAACTTCAAGGAATACGTGAAGGCCGGTCACTACGACAACACCGTGTTCCACCGTGTCATCGGCAACTTCATGATCCAGGGCGGCGGTTTCGAGCCGGGCATGAAGCAGAAGGCCACCCGCGCCACCATCAAGAACGAAGCCAACAACGGTCTCTCCAACAAGACCGGCACCGTAGCCATGGCACGCACCATGGAGCCGCACTCGGCCTCCGCGCAGTTCTTCATCAACGTTGCCGACAACACCTTCCTCGACCACAGCGCGCCGACCGTTCAGGGCTGGGGTTACGCGGTGTTCGGTGAAGTCGCCGAAGGCATGGACGTGGTCGAGAAGATCAAGGGCGTGTCCACCACCATGAAGTCCGGTCACCAGGACGTCCCGGTGGACGACGTGATCATCGAGAAAGCCGAAATCGTCGAGTGATCCCTTGATCCTGCTGATCTCCGATCTGCACCTCGAAGAACAACGCCCGGACATCACCCGGGCGTTTCTGTTTTTCCTGCAGGATCGCGCCGCACACGCCGATGCGCTGTACATCCTCGGCGACTTCTTCGAGGCCTGGATCGGCGACGACGCCATGACCCCCTTCCAGCACCGGATTGCCGGAGCCCTGCGCCAGCTGAGCGACGGCGGCACGCATATCTACCTGATGCACGGCAATCGCGACTTCATGATCGGCAAGGCCTTCTGTCGCGAAGCCGGCTGCACGTTGCTCGCCGACCCGAGCGTGGTCGAGCTGCAGGGCGAGCGCGTGCTGCTGATGCACGGCGACAGCCTGTGCACCCGCGACGTCGCCTACATGCGCCTGCGCCGCTGGCTGCGCAACCCGCTGGTGCTGCTCATTCTGCGCAATCTGACGCTGGCCACCCGGCACAGGCTCGGTCGCAAGCTGCGCAAGGAAAGCCGCATGCAGACCCGGCAGAAAGCCGCGGACATCGTCGACGTCACCCCGGATGAGGTGCTCCGGCTGATGCACGAACATGGCGTGCAGCGGCTGATCCACGGCCACACCCATCGCCCCTCACGGCATCCACTGCAGGTCGACGGCCAGCCGGCCGAACGCATCGTGCTCGGCGACTGGGATGCCCAGGGCTGGGCGCTGCAGATCGACGCCGAAGGCTATCGCCTCGACGCCTTCCCGCTCGGCTGATCAGTAGACGTCGCGCAGGTAGCGCTGCTGTTCCGCCAGGCCTCGGATGAATGCCGCGGCACGCTCTTCGTCCAACCCGCCGTGATCGCGGACGACCTCGCGCAGGGCGGCGTCGACATCCCTGGCCATGCGGCTGGCATCGCCACACAGGTACAGGCTGGCGCCCTCCTCCAGCCAGCGCCACAGCTCCGCGCCGTTCTCGCGGATGCGTTCCTGCACGTAGAGCTTCCGCGCCTGGTCACGGGAAAACGCCAGGCTCAGGCGCGTGAGCAGGCCATCGCGCTGCATCTCCTGCAGTTCGTCGCGGTAGTAGAAGTCCGATGCCTCGTGCTGTTCACCGAAGAACAGCCAGTTGCGCCCCTTATCACCGCGCATCCGCCGCTCCTGGAGAAAGGCGCGGAACGGCGCTACGCCGGTGCCGGGACCGATCATCACCATCGGCGCATCGCCATCGGCCGGCGGCCGGAAATGCTTCGAGCGCTGCACGAACACCGGGACTTCGCCGCCCTGCGCGCGGTCGGCGAGGAAGGTCGACGCCACGCCCTTGCGCTTGCCGTAGCGCACGGTCGACACGGTCAAGTGGACTTCGCCGGGGTGCGCCTTGGGGCTGGAGGCGATCGAATACAGCCGCGGCTGTAGCCGTTTCAGGCTGCCGAGCAACTCCTCGGCGGCGTAGCGGGCGGGAAACGCCTGCAGCACGTCGGCCAGTTGCCGGTTCCATAGCCAGCCGCCCAGATCGGCCCGGCGATCGCCCAGCAGCGCCTTCAGTTCGTCGCTGTGGCTGCGCTCGGCGATCAGCGCCAGGGCTTCCTGGCTCGGCCTGGCGATCTCGAAATGACTGCTCAACGCCTCGCGCAGCGGTAAATCGCCGACCCGCGCGACATTCACGAGTTGCTCGCCGTCCAGCTTAGCCAGGGAAAGCACTTCCTCGACCAGCGCCGGGCAGTTCTTCGGCCATACGCCGAGCGCATCGCCGGCCTGGTAACTCAGCCCCGACTCGCCCAGACCGAGCGCGAACAGGCGGGTTTCCTTGCCGGAGCCTTCGCCGTTGAGCTTCAGGTTGACCAGCAACTCGGCACCCAGCGGGCGCTCCTTGCTGACCACCTCTGTCGGTTCGGCCCGGGCGACAACGAAGGCGCCGCCAGCCGAAGGCACCGCCGCCGCGCCGCCGTGAAGCATGGGCAGCAGTTCTTCCAGCCAGGCGCCGGCGGGCTCATCGAAATCGCTGTCGCAGGCCAGGCAGGCGCGCAGCGGCGTGGCGCCGAGTTCGGCCAGGCGGCGGTCGAGGTTCCTGCCGTGTTGACAGAACCGTTCGTAGCTGGAGTCGCCCAGCGCCAGCACCGCATACCGCAGGTTTTCCAGGCTCGCCGATGCGGCGCACAGGCCTTCCCAGAAGCGCTGCCCGTTGTCCGGGGCATCGCCGTCGCCGAAGGTGCTGCTGAGCATCAGCACCGTGCTGGTTTCCGCCAGTCGCTGGGCCGGGAAGTCACTCATGCAGTGCGACGCCACGCCCAGCCCGGCCTCGCCCAGGCGGGCGGCAAAGCGTTCGGCCAGTGCTTCCGCGTTGCCGGTCTGCGAGGCCCAGAGCAGCGTGACCTGCGGCAGCGCCGGAGCCTGCCTGGCGGGAGCCGGCGAATGGCGGCTGAACAGGCCAGCGAGCATGCCGTCCAGCCACAGGCGAGTATCGACCGCCAACGGCGCCTGGGCCGGCAGGCTCGGCACGCCGACACCCTCGGCGGAGCGCAGGCCGCTGATGAAGCCTGACAGGTAAATCCGCTCGCTTTCAGTGAGCACCGGCGGCGCGTAGCTGGCGTCGCCGAGCCGCGCGGCGAAGGCTTCCACCGGCGCCGTCACCTCGCTCTGCGGCGTCGGGGTGTCGAGAAATCGGTGTTCGATCAGCTCGACCTTGCTCAGCGCCACGGCGCTGAACTTGAATTCGGGCTGCAAGGAAATCGGGTCGACGGCGCTGCTGGTCACGGCATTGATTGCCAGCCCCTCGCCCTGCGCGTCGTTCCAATGGAACGGCGCGAAGCAGTTGCCGGGCAGCACGCGCTCGCTGACCACCACCGGCAGCACCGCCGCACCGCGCCGAGAACGGATCTGCAAGCGATCCCCCTCAGCCACGCCCAGCCGCCCGGCGTCCTCGGGGTGGATTTCCACGAAAGGGCCGGGGTTGAGCTTGTTCAAGGTGGCGACCTTGCCGGTCTTGGTCAGCGTGTGCCACTGGTGCTGCACGCGCCCGGTGTTGAGCACGATGGGAAAATCGTCGTCGGGCATTTCCGCGGGGCTCATGTACGGCCTTGCGAAGAACCGCGCCTTGCCGCTCGGCGTGGCAAACGCCAGCCGGGGCAGGCTGCCGTCCTCGCGCCGGTGCAGGCGCTGGCTGATGCCGTCGTTCAGGTAGCGCCGCGGATGGCGCTCATGCCCGCCTTCCGGCGAGCACGGCCATTGCTGCGGCGCCTGGCCCAGGCTGGCGTGGCTGACGCCGCGAATGTCGTAGCCGGTCGCGGGATTGTGGAAGCGCCTGATCTCCTCGAACACCTCACTGGCGGAGGCGTAGCTGAACGCCTCGGCGTAGCCCATGGCGCATGCCACGCGGGCGATCAACTGCCAGTCGGCGATGGCCTCGCCAGGGGGCTCGACGGCCCGTGGCGCCAGGCTGAGGGTGCGCTCGGAGTTGATCATCACGCCGTCGGCCTCGGCCCAGAGCGCGCCGGGCAGAAGGATGTCGGCGTAGCGGTTGGTTTCGCTGTCGAGAAAGGCGTCTTGGGCGATCACCAACTCGGCGGCCTGCAGGCCCGCGATCACCGTCTCGCGGTTGGCGACGCTGGCCACCGGATTGGTGCAGATGATCCAGCAGGCCTTCACCTTGCCAGCGCGCATGTCCTCGAACAGCGCCACGGTTCCCCCACCGGTCTCGCCGCGCAGGGTGCCGCGCGGCACGCCCCAGGCGTTCTCGACGAACGCGCGGTCTTCCTCGATCAGCACCGAGCGTTGTCCCGGCAGGCCGGGCCCCATGTAGCCCATCTCCCGTCCACCCATGGCGTTGGGTTGCCCGGTGAGGGAAAACGGCCCGCTGCCTGGCCGGCAGAGGGCGCCGGTGGCCAGGTGCAGGTTGCACAGTGCATTGGTGTGCCAGGTGCCGTGGGTGCTCTGATTCAGGCCCATGGTCCACAGGCTCATCCATTCGCCGGCTTCGCCGATCCACTGCGCCGCCTGGCGGATGTCCGCCTCGGCCAGCCCTGTCAGCGTGGCGACGTGCGCCGGCGTGTAGTGTTCGAGAAACGCCGGCAGCGCCTCCCAGCCTTCCGTGAACGCCGCGATGAAGGCTTCATCGCAGTGGCCGTTCTTCCACAGCAGGTGCAGCAGGCCATTGAGCAACGCCAGATCGGTGCCGGGACGGATCTGCAGGAACAGGTCGGCCTTGTCCGCCGTGGCGCTGCGCCGCGGATCGACGACGATCAGCCGGGCCCCGGCCTTGCGCCGGTCGAGCAGGCGCAGGAACAGGATCGGATGACAGTCCGCCATGTTCGCGCCGATGACGAAGAACAGGTCGGCATGCTCGAAGTCCTCGTAGGAACCGGGCGGCGCGTCCGAACCCAGCGACAGCTTGTAGCCGCTGCCGGCGCTGGCCATGCACAGCCGCGAGTTGGACTCGATGTTGTTGGTCCGCCAGAAGCCCTTGGCCAGCTTGTTGGCCAGGTACTGCGCCTCCAGCGACATCTGCCCGGAGACATACAGCGCCAGCGCGTTGGGGCCATGGCTATCGAGAATGCCGCGCAGGCGCGACGCGGCTGCCTGGATGGCCTCCTCCAGGCCAACCTGCGCCGGCTGCTGCGGGCGCTCGCTGCGCAGGTAGGCATGCTGCAGGCGGCCGGACGCGGTGATCGGCTGCGCGCAGGTGGTGCCCTTGGTGCACAGACGGCCGAAGTTGCTCGGATGCTGCCTGTCGCCGCTGACCTTGAGTACGCGGTTGTCCTCCACCTCCATGAGGATGCCGCAGCCCACGCCGCAATAAGGACACACACTCCTGACCGTGTTGCTCGCCATACCCGGACCTCGAATCACAGAAACAAAAAAAGGCGCCGTATCGCTCTTCCGTTTTCAACGGGAGCGGCACGGCGCCTTTGTCGTAAGGGTGCGCAATCGTTTTTGATCACGCGCAGCGAGGACGGTGCAAGGCACACGCCAGGTTTGCCATCGGGTCGACGATGCGCTCGCAGACGGCGGTTTCATTGAGTTCGGCGCCCGCCGGCAGGTACTTCGGCGATCGCGCTGCGCACCGCGCCGCGGCCCCACAACGAGGCACGGTCGACGGCGCGGCCCGTCATTGGGGCAGATTCACCAACCGGGCTCGTCGCATCGGAAGGTCGCTGGCCGCGCCGCTCGAGCGGACGCAAGGGCGTGCCGTTCCTGGCCTGGAGGTTTTTTCGTGGCACGGAACACGGCCTCGAACGCCGTTCTGGCATGGCCGCTGCATCGGTGCATTCGCCGCAGCGTGCCGTCGAAGACCGCAACGCTCCGCCAGGCAGCCTGGCGAACGGCACCACAATTCATGTGAAGAACAGGCAAAGGCGCCCGCGGACCGAAAGGTCCCGGGCGCTTTTTTTTGCCTCCAGAAAACCGTATCGGTCGGGGTAACCCATGAACTCAGCCACCTCCTTCAATCCTGTGCAAACGCTGATCGTCATCGGCAACGGCATGGTCGGCCACCACTGCGTCGAGCAACTGGTCGCCATGGGTGCCCTGCAACGCTATCGCATCCATGTGTTCGGCGAGGAAGGCCAGCGCGCCTACGACCGCGTGCACCTGTCCGAATACTTCGGCGGTCGCGATGCCGAGTCGCTGGCCATGAGCGACGCGGAGTTCTACCAGCAGCCGGGCCTGACGCTGCATCTGGGAACGCCGGTGCTGGAGATCGACCGCCAGCGCCGCGAAGTAATCACCGCCAACGCCTGCTTCCCCTACGACAAGCTGGTGCTGGCTACCGGCTCCTACCCGTTCGTGCCGCCCATCGAGGGCGCCGAGGGCAATTCGCGCCTGGTCTACCGCACCCTCGACGATCTGGACAGCATTCGTGCCGCCGCCAGCCAGGCGCGCCGTGGCGTGGTGGTTGGCGGTGGCCTGCTCGGCCTGGAAGCGGCCAACGCGCTGAAATCCCTCGACCTGGAAGCTCATGTCGTGGAGTTCGCCCCGCGCCTGATGCCGGTGCAGCTGGACGAGCATGGCGGCGCGGCGCTGAAGGCGCGCATCGAGGCGCTGGGCGTCGGCGTGCACCTGTCGCGCGCTACCCAGTCGATCACCGCCGGCGAGCAGTACCGCTACCGGATGAACTTCGCAGAGGGCGAGTTCCTAGAAACCGATCTGATCGTGTTCTCCGCCGGTATCCGCCCGCAGGACGCCCTCGCCCGCCAGTGCGGACTGGAACTCGGACCGCGCGGCGGCATCGCCGTCGACGAGCACTGCCGCAGCAGCGACGCCGATATCTACGCCATCGGCGAATGCGCCGCCTGGAACGGCAGCGTCTTCGGCCTGGTCGCGCCGGGCTACCGGATGGCGCGCAAGGCCGCCGCCGAACTCTGCGGGCAGCCGTGCGAGCCCTTCCTCGGTGCCGACATGTCGACCAAGCTCAAGCTGCTCGGCGTGGACGTCGGCTCCATTGGCGACGCCCACGGCGCCAGCGCCGGCTCGCGCAGCTACCGCTACATCGACGAAACCACCGCCAGCTACCGCCGCCTGGTGGTTTCCGCCGACGGCAAGCAGGTACTCGGTGCGGTGCTGGTCGGCGACAACAGCTACTACGACACCCTTCTGCAATACGCGCAGAACGGCATCGCCCTGCCCGCCGACCCGGCCAGCCTGATCCTGCCGCGCGGCGAGTCCGCGCCGGCACTGGGCGTCGACGCGCTCCCCGCGACAGCGACTATTTGCTCCTGCCACAACGTCAGCAAGGGCGCGGTGTGCTGCCAGGTAGATGACGGCATCACCGACCTCGCCGAACTCAAGGCCGCGACCAAGGCCGGCACCGGTTGCGGCGGCTGCAGCGCCCTGCTCAAGCAGGTCTTCGAGCACGAACTGAGCACCCGCGGCGTAACCGTCGACAAGAGCCTCTGCGAGCACTTCGCCTTCACCCGCCAGGAGCTCTACGGCATCGTCCGCGTGGAGGGCATCGAGAATTTCGACACGCTGCTCGCCCGCCACGGTAAGGGCGAAGTCGGCTGCGACATCTGCAAGCCGGTGGTGGGCTCGATCCTCGCCTCTTGCTGGAATCGGCCGATCATGGAGCCTTCTCTCGTGCCGTTGCAGGACACCAACGACACCTTCATGGCCAACATGCAGAAGAACGGCACCTATTCGGTGGTGCCGCGCATTCCGGGCGGCGAGATCACCCCGGACGGGCTGATCGCCATCGGCGCGGTGGCGAAGAAATACGACCTCTACACCAAGATCACCGGCGGCCAGCGTATCGACCTGTTCGGCGCGCAGCTGCATGAACTGCCGGACATCTGGGGCGAACTGATCGCCGCCGGCTTCGAGACCGGCCACGCCTACGGCAAATCCACGCGCACAGTGAAGTCCTGCGTCGGCAGCACCTGGTGCCGCTACGGCGTGCAGGACAGCGTGAAGATGGCGCTGCGCATCGAGCACCGCTACAAGGGGCTGCGTTCGCCGCACAAGCTCAAGTTCGCGGTGTCCGGTTGCACCCGCGAGTGCGCCGAGGCGCAGAGCAAGGACATCGGCGTGATCGCCACCGAACACGGCTGGAACCTCTACGTCTGCGGCAACGGCGGCATGCGTCCGCGACATGCCGAGTTGTTCGCCACCGACCTCGACGACGAAACCCTGATCCGCACCATCGACCGCCTGCTGATGTTCTACATCCGCACCGCCGACAAGCTGCAGCGCACCTCGGTCTGGCGCGAATCGCTTGAGGGCGGCCTCGACTACCTCAAGGCCGTGGTCATCGACGACAGCCTGAGCCTGGCCGGCGAACTGGAGGCGCAGATGCAACTGGTGGTGGACCGTTACGAATGCGAATGGGCGAACGCCCTCGCCGACCCCGACAAGCTCAAGCGCTTCCGCACCTTCGTCAACGACCGCGGCGGCGACCCCGACATCCGCTTCGTCAAGGAGCGCGGCCAGCGCCGCCCGGCAGGCGCCAACGAACCCGAACTGATTCCCCTGACCGTGGAGAACGTCTGATGAACACTTCGAGAGAAACGCCCGCGGCGATGGGCGGCAACCACTGGCGGGAGGTCTGCGGCGAGCGCGACCTGGTCGCCGAGTCCGGCGTGGTGGTGCTGCTCGAGGGTCGGCAGATCGCGCTGTTCTACCTGCCGCAGCAGGCCGACCGGCCGCTCTATGCCCTCGACAACCGCGACCCGAAATCCTCCGCCAACGTGATTGGCCGCGGCATCGTCGGCCAGCTCGGTGGCGAACTGGTCATCGCCTCGCCGCTGTACAAGCAGCACTTCCGCCTGGAAGACGGCAGTTGCGTGGAGTATCCAGACCAACGCCTGCGCGCCTGGCCGGTGCGCTTGCGCGACGGCAAGGTGGAGGTGTTCGACGGGGAGTGAGGATGACGGCATCCGTAGCCCGACCTGGCACGGCGCTACCCTCCTGCGCTATCCACGCAAAAAGCCGGCCCGCGGTGCGACCGCTTTTTGCCCTTGAGCTTGCCTCCCGGCGGCGTGCCCATTAACCCGGCAATTGTCTGGTAAAGTCGCGGGCGCGCCACAGGGAAGCAGGAAGCATGGATAAGAAGTCGCTCTCCGAACGAGACATCTGCAGCAAATACATATCGCCAGCCATTCAGCAGGCCGGCTGGGATATGCACAAACAAGTGCGTGAAGAGGTCGGCTTCACCAAGGGCCGGATCATCGTACGGGGCAAGCTGCACAGCCGAGGCGAGTCCCGACGTGCCGACTACATCCTCTATCACCGCCCCAACCTGCCCATCGCCGTGATCGAGGCCAAGGACAACAAGCATTCGCTGGGCGCCGGCATGCAGCAGGCGCTTGGCTATGCCGAAGCGCTGGACGTGCCCTTCGTATTTTCCAGCAACGGCGATGGCTTTCTCTTCCATGACCGCAGCGGCACCGGCAGCCAGGTGGAAACCGCGCTGAGCCTGGACCAGTTCCCCAGCCCCGACGAGCTCTGGCAGCGCTATTGCCAGTGGAAGGGCCTGGATGCCCCGGCCAGGCAGAAAGTCGAGGCACCGTACTACGACGACGGTTCCGGGCACACGCCGCGCTATTACCAGATGAACGCCATCAACCGTACCGTCGAAGCGGTGGCACGTGGGCAGGATCGCATCCTGCTGGTGATGGCAACCGGCACGGGAAAGACCTACACCGCCTTCCAGATCATCTGGCGTCTGTGGAAGTCCGGGCAGAAGAAACGCATTCTGTTCCTTGCCGACCGCAACATCCTGGTCGACCAGACCAAGACCAAGGACTTCAAACCCTTCGGCCCGGCGATGACCAAGATCGCCAAGCGGCAGATCGACAAGTCCTACGAGATATACCTGTCGCTGTACCAGGCCGTCACCGGCGCCGAAGAAGACAAGAACATCTACAAGCAGTTTTCCCGCGACTTCTTCGACCTCATCATCATCGACGAATGCCATCGCGGCAGCGCCGCCGCGGACTCGGCCTGGCGCGAGATCCTCGACTACTTTTCCAGCGCCACCCATATCGGCCTGACTGCCACACCCAAGGAAACCAAAGAGGTTTCCAGCAGCACCTACTTCGGCGAGCCGGTGTACAGCTACAGCCTCAAACAAGGCATCGAAGATGGCTTTCTCGCCCCTTACAAGGTGGTGCGCATCGACTTCGACAAGGATCTGCAAGGCTGGCGCCCGCCCAAGGGCATGCGCGACAAGAACGGCGAACTGATCGAAGACCGCATCTACGACCTCAAGGACATGGATCGCCAACTGGTCATCGAAGCGCGCACCTGGACGGTGGCGGCGAAGGTCAGCGAGTTCCTCAAGGCCACCGACCCGTACCAGAAGACCATCATCTTCTGCGACGACATCGACCACGCCGAGCGCATGCGCCAGGCTCTGGTCAACCTCAATCCCGAGCGCATCGCCGAGAACCGCAAGTACGTCATGCGCATCACCGGCGATGACCAGGAGGGCAAGGCCGAGCTGTACAACTTCATCGACCCCGAACTGCGCTACCCGGTCATCGCCACCACCAGCAAGCTGCTGACCACCGGGGTGGACGCCCAGACCTGCAAGCTGATCGTGCTCGACCAGCACATCAAGTCCATGACCGAGTTCAAGCAGATCATCGGCCGTGGCACGCGTATCAACGAGGATTACGGCAAGTACTGGTTCACCATCATGGACTTCAAGAAAGCCACCGAACTGTTCGCCGACCCGGCCTTCGACGGCGAGCCCGTGGTGATCTACAGCCCTGAAGGGGATGCGTCCCCCGTTCCGCCGGACAGCCCACTGGATGAAGAAGACGGCATCGTCGACGGTGGCGACTGGCTGCCCGAAGAAAACGAAGCCGACGGCGGCGAAGAGGCCAAGAAGCGCATCAAGTACGTGATCGACGGCGTGCCGATCTACGTCCTCGCCGAACGCGTGCAGTACTACGGGCCGGACGGCAAGCTGATCACCGAATCGCTGCGCGACTACACCCGCACCTGCGTGCAGAAACAGTTCGCCTCGCTCGATGACTTCCTGCGCCTGTGGAGCAGTGCCGAACAGAAGAAGGCCATCATCGACGAACTCGCCGCCCAGGGCGTGATGTGGGAAGCGCTGGCCGAAGAAGTCGAGGCCAAGCGCGGCCAGGCCCTCGACCCCTTCGACCTGATCTGCCACGTCGCCTTCGACCAGCCTCCGCTGACCCGCAAGGAGCGCGCCGAGCAGGTGAAGAAGCGCAACTACTTCGCCAGATACTCCGGCGCCGCCCGCCAGGTGCTGGAGGCCCTGCTCGACAAGTACGCCGATACCGGCATCGAGCATATCGAGGACATCCGCATTCTTCGCCTCGCGCCGTTCAGCCAGATCGGCGCACCCATGGAGCTGGTCGGGGCGTTTGGTGACCGTGCCGGTTACGACAAGGCTCTGCACGAGCTGGAAGCCGAGCTTTACGCAGGCTAGCCATACCCTTGTAGGCTGGGTTAGCCGCGCAGCGGCGTAACCCAGCAACGCCCAATCTCATTACAATCCCCCGCTTTTGCAGCACCTCCCGAGAAATCGTCATGTCCATCAGCTCAACCATCAAATCCATCCAGGACATCATGCGCAAGGACGTCGGCGTCGACGGCGATGCTCAGCGCATCGGCCAGCTCGTGTGGATGCTGTTCCTCAAGATCTTCGATGACCGCGAGCTGGAATGGGAGCTGATGGACGATAACTACCGCTCGCCAATCCCCGAGAGCTGCCGCTGGCGTACCTGGGCCGCCAACCCGGAAGGCATCACCGGTGAGGAGCTCAAGCAGTTCATCGACAACAACCTGTTCCCGCAACTGCAGAACCTCCACGAATACAGCACCACGCCAGCCGCCTACGTGGTGCGCGGCGTATTCGAGGATGCCTACAACTACATGAAGTCCGGCCAGCTCATCCGCCAGGTGATCAACAAGATTCAGGAGGGCGTGGACTTCAACAAGGCGCGGGAGCGACACGAGTTCGGCAACCTTTACGAGCAACTGCTGCGCGATCTGCAGAACGCCGGCAACGCCGGCGAGTTCTACACCCCGCGCCCGGTCACCGAATTCATGGTGCGCATGGTCGACCCCAAGCTGCACGAGAAGGTCATGGACCCGGCCTGTGGTACCGGCGGCTTCCTCACTTGCACCATCGACCACAAGCGCAGCCGTTACGTGAACACCGCCGAGGACGAGCACGTACTCCAGGCGAGCATCTTCGGTGTGGAGAAAAAGCCGCTGCCGCACCTGCTGGCCACCACCAATATGATCCTGCATGGCATCGAGGTGCCCAGCCAGATCAAGCACGACAACACCCTGAAGCGCTCCTTGATCAGTTGGGGACCAGGCGAGCGCGTCGACTGCATCGTCGCCAACCCGCCGTTCGGCGGCATGGAAGAAGACGGCATCGAAAGCAACTTCCCCGCCGCCTTCCGCACCCGTGAAACCGCCGACCTGTTTCTGGTGTTGATCATGCACCTGCTCAAGGACGGCGGCCGCGCCGCCGTGGTGCTGCCGGATGGCTTTCTGTTCGGCGAAGGCATCAAGAGCCGCATCAAGGAAAAGCTGCTCACCGAATGCAACCTGCATAGCATCGTTCGCCTGCCCAATGGCGTGTTCAACCCCTACACCGGGATCAAGACCAACCTGCTGTTCTTCACCAAGGGCACGCCGACCAAAGAGGTGTGGTTCTACGAGCACCCGTACCCGGCCGGGGTAAAGAACTACTCCAAGACCCGCCCCATGCGCATCGAAGAATTCGCCATCGAGGAAGCCTGGTGGGGCAGCGAGGCCGACGGCTTTGCCGCGCGAGTGGAGAACGAATTCGCCTGGAAGGTCAGCCTGGACGAGATCAAGGCGCGCAACTGGAACCTGGACTGCAAGAACCCGCACGTCGGTGAGCAGATCAGCCACGACCCGGATGAGCTGCTGCGTAACTATGCCGCCCTGCAAGGTGAGATCGGCGAGCTGCGTGACCAGCTCAAGGCCGTGCTGGCCGAAGCGCTGGAACGCCAGTGAGCTCCTGGGGGGCACGAGCATGAACAGCGAAATTGCGATCTATGAAAGCGCCAACGGCCAGATTGCCGTCACCGTCGAGCACGACAGTGTCTGGCTGAAACAGGAACAACTGGCCGAGCTGTTTGGTCGTGACCGTACGGTGATCGGACGGCATATTCGCAACGTTTTCGCCGAGGGGGAGCTGGAGCGTGAAAGCAATGTGCAAAATCTGCACATTGCCGGTTCCGACAAGCCTGTGGCCTTTTACAACCTCGACGTGATCATCTCGCTGGGCTACCGGGTCAAATCGCGCGAGGGCACACGCTTCAGGCAATGGGCCAATCAGGTACTCAAGCAACACCTGACCCAAGGCTACAGCCTCAACCGCGAACGTTTCGAGGCCAACGCCCGCGAGCTGGAAGCGGCACTGGAGCTGGTGCGCAAGACGGCACGCGCGCCCGAGCTGGATAGCGAGGGTGGCCGTGGGCTGGTGGAAATCGTCAGCCGCTACACCCAGACCTTTCTCTGGCTGCAGCGTTATGACGAAGGCCTGCTCAGCGAACCCGCCGGCAGCCCCGGCGGCGAATTGCCCAGCCTGGCTCGCGCGCGCCAGCACCTGCAGAGCCTGAAAGCCCAGTTGATGGCCCGAGGCGAAGCCAGCGACCTGTTCGCCCGCGAACGCGGCGATGGCCTGGCCGCGCTGCTCGGCAACCTGCAGCAGAGCGTATTCGGCGAACCGGCCTACCCCAGCCTGGAAAGCCGCGCCGCGCACCTGCTGTATTTCGTGGTCAAGAACCACCCCTTCGCCGACGGCAACAAACGCAGCGGCGCCTACCTGTTCGTCGACTTCCTGCACCGCAACGGCCGCCTGCTCGATGCCCAGGGCAACCCGCTGATCAACGACACCGGCCTGGCCGCCCTCACCCTGTTGGTCGCCGAGTCCGCCCCGGCACAGAAAGACACCCTGATTCGCCTGATCATGAATATGCTCGCCCCGGAACCCCGCCCATGACCGCTTTGCTTACCGATAACCTGCCACTGCTGGCCGGCGCGCCCAATGGCATCAAAAAACTGCGTGAGCTGATTCTGGAACTGGCGGTGCGCGGCAAGCTGGTGCCACAGGATCCGAATGATGAGCCGGCCAGTGAGTTGCTAAAGCGGATTGCCGAGGAAAAGGCGCGGTTGGTGGCAGAAGGGCGGATCAAGAAGCAGAAGCCGCTGGCAGAAGTTAACGAGGCAGCAATGCCGTTTGAATTGCCAGCAGGCTGGGACTGGAGCTCTTTAGCGCAAGTAGCAATTGTTAATCCCCGTAATGCTGCAGCAGACTCACTTGAAGTCTCGTTTGTGCCTATGACTTTTATTGGCACTCGCTTCGATGATCAGCATGAGCAAGAACCTCGCCTCTGGGGTGAGGTAAAACAAGGCTTCACGCATTTTGCCGAAGGCGATATTGGAGTGGCGAAGATCACACCATGCTTTGAAAACAGCAAAGCATGCGTATTTTCTAACCTCTTGAATGGCTTGGGCGCGGGCACGACCGAGCTGCATATTGTTCGTCCTGTTAGCGGAACTCTTGATCCTCGCTATGTACTGGCCTATTTGAAATCGCCGCAGTTCTTGCTTGTTGGCGAAACCAAGATGACAGGTACAGCAGGTCAGAAACGATTGCCAAAAGACTTTGTCGAGGCAAACCCATTTCCAGTACCCCCTCTCGCCGAGCAACACCGCATCGTTGCAAAAGTCGATGAGCTGATGGCCCTGTGCGACCAGTTAGAAACCCGGCAGGCCGATGCCGACAGCGCCCACGCCCAACTGGTGCAGTCACTGCTGGGCAGCCTGACCCAGGCCTGCGATGCCGAGGACTTTGCACAAAGCTGGCAGCGCCTGGCCGAGTACTTCCACACCCTGTTCACCACCGAATCCAGCATCTACGCCCTCAAGCAAACCCTGCTGCAACTGGCGGTGATGGGCAAACTGGTGCCGCAAGATCCGAGCGATGAGCCGGCCAGTGAGTTACTGAGGCGGATTGCCGAGGAAAAGGCGACTTTGATTGCAGAAGGCAAAATCAGAAAGCAGAAGCAGCTTGCAGAGATCACTGAGGAAGAGAAGCTGTTTGAGCTAGCACCGGGGTGGGAGTGGAGCCGCTTGGGTGAGCAGGTGATTGAAAGTGGTGCTGGTTGGAGTCCTAGTTGCGAACCGAGGCCAAGGGAAAGAAACGACTGGGGGGTTCTGAAAGTCAGTGCCGTCTCATGGGGTGTTTACCGCCCCGAGGAAAACAAGGCGCTTCCAGTGAGTTTGGAAGCCCGACCCGAGCATGAGGTTGCAGAAGGCGATTTCCTAGTTTCCCGCGCCAACACTGCGGAGCTCGTAGCACGTAGTGTCGTGGTGGATTCGACACCGAGCCGTTTGATGCTAAGTGACAAGATCGTACGACTGAGGCTGACAAAACTTTGTGATGCCCATTATTTAAACTTAGTAAACAGTGCCACACATGCTCGCCAGTACTATGCCCGGGTAGCAGGAGGCACTAGCAGCTCCATGAAGAACGTTTCGCGTGAGCAGATCCTTAGCTTGCCAATTGCCGTGCCTCCTCTCCCGGAACAACACCGCATCGTCGCCAAAGTCGATCAACTGATGGCCCTGTGCGACCAACTCAAAGCCCGCCTTAACCAGGCCCGCCAGGTGCACGAGCAACTGGCCTGTGCCTTGGTCGAGCAGGCCGTGGCCTAACCAACAGGAGTGCAGGGATGCCCATTCGCACGCAAATCTGGACGGTCGGCGCCCAGCCGGCGCCGCTGAAAACCGCCGTTATGGCCAGCGAGCAGTTTCTTGAAGACATGATCGTCAGCGCCCCGGCGTTGCTCTCCGAGGACTGGCTGCTGATCGGCCGGCAGGAAAGCACCGGCCAGGGCGGGCGCATCGACCTGCTGGCGCTCGCGCCGGATGCCTCGCTGGTGCTGATCGAACTCAAGCGCGAGCGCACCCCGCGTGAGGTGGTGGCGCAGGCGCTGGACTATGAGGTGTGGGTCGAGCGCCTGCAGGCCAACGACATAGAGGCCATCTACCAGCGCTTCAAGCCCGGCGCCGACCTGGCGGCGGACTTCCAGGCGCGCTTCGGCGCGCCGCTGGAGGCCGAGGCGCTGAATCAGAACCATCAGATCGTCATCGTCGCCGCCGAGCTGGATGCCAGCAGCGAGCGCATCGTCGGCTACCTGAGCGAGCGCGATATCGCCATCAACGTGCTGTGCTTCCAGGTATTCCACCTGGGTGAACAGGCCCTGATCAGTCGCAGCTGGCTGCTCGACCCCGTCGATGCCCCCCAGGCTGCCGGCGCCAGCAAGCCGGGCACGCCGAGCGAACCCTGGAATGGCGAGTACTACTGTTCCTTTGGCCACGGTGGAGCTCGCTCCTGGAGCGACGCCAAGGAACTGGGCTTCATCTGCGGCGGCGGTGGTAGCTGGTACAGCAACAGCTTGAAGATGCTCGCACCCGGCGACCGGGTTTGGGTCAACGTGCCTCAGCAGGGCTATGTGGGCGTAGCGCGGGTCACCGGTTACGCGACGCCAGCAGCGGAGTTCCTTGTCGATTACCAGGGCCGGGAAGTTCCCGTGTTGGAGCTGGCAAAAGGCGCGAGTTACCACAGCGAGTTCATCGACGACCCCGAACACAGCGAGTACTTCGTGTCGGTCGACTGGCTGCACAGCGTGCCGCTGGAACACGCGGTGAAAGAGGTCGGTCTGTTCGGTAACCAGAACACCATCTGCCGCCCGACCACGCCCAAGTGGCGCTGGACGGTGGACCGGCTCAAGGAACGTTTCGGCGTCCTCTGATCACACCGCCGACGCGGCCAATGCACCAAAGTGAAGTCCGGCGCACTACTTGGTGACAGAAAGCAGGAACACGCGAAGCCCGTGCGCCCCAGTGCTCAACCGTGAACGGGCCTGTTACCCGTCGATAAGCGGGAAACTGCAGCGTTCTTGACGAGGAAATTCGCTCCATGGCCGGTTAGCTCCAATAAAACGAGTCCATGGCCCGGTCCTTGCTATCAATACAGCGCGGATGATCCCCATGGTCATCCACCTCCTGACAAAGGCGTCAGGGCATCCACCCGATAACGGGACGATGCTCTGGCGTTTTTTTTTGCGCCTGAAAAAGATGAGGGGATTCACGATGAACTCCAGTTTCCTGAAAGCCGGCCACACGCCGACGCTGTTCGCGGCCTTCCTGTATTTCGACCTGAGCTTCATGGTCTGGTACCTGCTCGGGCCGATGGCCGTGCAGATCGCCACCGACCTGCAACTGACCACCCAGCAGCGCTCGATGATGGTCGCCACGCCGATTCTCGCCGGCGCGGTGTTCCGCCTGATCCTCGGCCTCTTCGCCGACAGGACGTCACCCAAGACCGCCGGCATCTTCGGCCAGTGTGTGGTCATCGCCGCGCTGGCGGTGGCCTGGCTGGCGGGTGTGCGCAGCTACGAGCAAACGCTGCTGCTCGGCCTGTTCCTCGGCTTTGCCGGCGCCTCCTTCGCCGTCGCGCTGCCGCTGGCGTCGCAGTGGTATCCGCCGCAGCACCAGGGCAAGGCGATGGGCATCGCCGGTGCCGGCAACTCCGGCACGGTGTTCGCCGCGTTGTTCGCACCGGCGCTGGCGAAGATGTTCGGCTGGAACGACGTGTTCGGCTTTGCCCTGATTCCGCTGGCGATCACCCTCGCGCTGTTCGTGCTCTGCGCCCGTAACGCCCCCCGGCGTCCGGCACCGAAGCGGATGGCCGATTACGCTCGCGCCCTCGGCGACAAGGACAGTTGGTGGTTCATGTTCTTCTACAGCGTGACCTTCGGCGGCTTCCTCGGCCTGGCCAGCGCCCTGCCCGGCTACTTCCACGACCAGTACGGCCTCGATCCGGTGACGGCCGGTTACTACACCGCCGCCTGCGTGTTCGGCGGCAGCCTGTTCCGCCCGCTGGGTGGCGCGCTGGCCGACCGTATCGGCGGCATCCGCAGCCTGCTGGCGATGTACACCCTCGCCGCCATCTGCATCGCCGCCGTCGGCTTCCACATTTCCAGTTCGCTGGTGGCACTGAGCCTGTTCGTGGTCGCGCTGCTCAGCCTCGGCGCGGGCAACGGCGCGGTGTTCCAGCTGGTGCCGCAGCGCTTCCATCGCGAGATCGGCGTGATGACCGGATTGATCGGGATGGCCGGCGGCATCGGCGGCTTCCTGCTGGTGTCCGGCCTCGGTGCGGTGAAGCAGGCGACCGGCGATTACCAGCTCGGCCTGTGGCTGTTCGCCAGCCTGGCGGTGGTTGCCTGGTTCGGCCTGTGCGGCGTCAAGCGTCGCTGGCGCACCACCTGGGGCTCCGCGGCCTCCACCGCAGCGCGCGTCTGAGCCCGCGCATGTCGCTCAAGCTCGTCATCGGCGAAGCCAGCGCCACCGGCCCGCGCGAGGAGAACCAGGACGCGTTGCGCAGCGTGCTCCCGGAACCCTCGCTGGCCGGCAGCAAGGGTTGCCTGTTCGCCCTGGCCGACGGCGTGAGCTACTGCGCCGACGGCCGACTGGCGGCGCAATCCAGCGTGCAGGCCCTGGCGCAGGACTACTACGCCACGCCGGAAACCTGGAGCGTGACGCAGAGCCTGGAAAAACTGCTGCAGGCGCAGAACCGCTGGCTGCAGACCGCCGGCAACGGCCAGCCGCTGCTGACCACACTGTCGGCGCTGGTGCTGCGCGGGCGACGCTTCACCCTCGCACATGTCGGCGACTGCCGGGCCTACCGCTGGCGCGACGCCGAACTGCGCCGGCTGAGCCAGGACCATGTCTGGCAACAACCGGGCATGCAGCATGTGCTGACCCGCGCCCTGGGCCTGGAAAGCCATCTGGTGGCCGACTTCAGCGAGGGCGAGCTGAACGTCGGCGACACCCTCCTGCTGCTCAGCGACGGCGTATGGAGCACGCTGGGCGACGCGGGCGTGCGCAGCCTGTTGCAGGCCACCAACGACCCTCGCTCGGCCGCGCAGGCGCTGGTGCATGCCGCGCACTGCGCCGGCAGCCAGGACAATGCCAGCGCACTGCTGATCCGCGTGGAAGCGCTGCCGGAAAGCGACTGGCAGGACCAGGCCGCCAGTTGGCCACCGGCGCCGGCGCTCAAGCAGGGCCAGCGTTTCGAGGGCTGGCAGGTGCTGGCGCTGCTCAGTGAATCGCAGCAGTCGCGGCGCTATCGCGTGGCCGACGAGCAGGGCCGGCACTGGCTGCTGAAGACGTTGCCCGCCGCGCTGGCCGAGGATGGATCGGCCGCGCAGGCACTGATGATGGAGGAATGGTTGCAGCGCCGTGTGCCGGGCCGCGCCTTCGTCGAGATCCATCCGCTGCCCCGGCGTCGCCACCTTTACTACGTGCAGCGCGAGTACGCCGGTCGCAGCCTCGCCGAGCAGCTCGAGGCGGACGGCCCCTTGCCGCTCGCCGAATGGCTGGATTGCGCGACGCGCCTGCTGCGCGCGGTCGGCCAGTTGCACCGGCGCAACATCCTGCACCGCGACATCAAACCGGAGAACCTGCACCGTGGCGTGGACGGCGAGCTGCGCCTGCTGGATTTCGGCCTGGCCTATTGCCCCGGACTGTCGCGCGACGGTGCCTACGGCCTGCCGGGCACGCCCAGCTACATCGCCCCGGAGCGCTATCACGGCGCCACGCCTGAGCCGCGCCAGGACCTGTTCGCCGTCGGCGTCACCCTGCATCGGCTGCTCACCGGGCAGTTTCCCTATGGCGAGGTCGAGGCGTTCCAGGTTCCGCGCTTCCATTCGCCGCCGGTGAGTGCGGCTCGACGACGGCCGGAACTGCCGGCCTGGCTCGACGCCTGGCTGGCGCGTTGCCTGGCCAGCGATCCGGCCGACCGTTTCGAAACCGCCGAAGAAGCCCTGCTGCAACTGGAACAGGGCGAACGCCAGCCGCCCCCCCTCGCGCGCCCGCTGTTGCAGCGCGAACCCCTGAAAACCTGGCGAGCGATCGCCGGGCTGTCGTTGTTGCTCAACCTGGCACTGATCCTCACCTGGCTCTATCGGCACTGAGACCGACCGCCAAGCACCTAACGAGGTAAACCCATGAATGCGAAAGTCTGGCTGATCGGCACCGGCCCCGGCGATCCGGAACTCCTCACCCTCAAGGCCGTGCGTGCCCTGGGCGAAGCCGAGGTGGTGCTGCTCGACGACCTGGTCAATCCGCAGGTCCTCGCGCACTGCCCGCAGGCGCGCGTCCTGCGCGTCGGCAAGCGCGGCGGCTGCCGCTCCACCCCGCAGGCATTCATCCAGCGCCTGATGTTGCGCTACGCCCGCCAGGGCCGCTGCGTGGCACGCCTGAAGGGCGGCGACCCGTGCATCTTCGGCCGTGGCGGCGAAGAAGCGGCATGGCTGGCCGGGCACGGCGTCGCCTGCGAAATCGTCAACGGCATCACCGCCGGGCTGGCCGCCGCCACCCAGTGCGGCATCCCGCTTACCCTGCGCGGCGTGGCTCGCGGAGTCACGCTGGTCACGGCGCATACCGAGGACGGCGCCAGCCCCGATTGGTCGGCCCTGGCGCGCAGCGGCACGACGCTGGTGGTCTACATGGGCGTGGCCAAGCTGGGCGAAACCCGCAATCATCTTCTGGCCGGAGGCCTCCCTGCCGACACCCCGGTGGCGATGATCGAACAGGCCTCGCTGCCGGGCCAGCGCGAGTGCCGTTCCACGCTCTCGCGCATGCAACACGACGCCGCGGACTTCGCCCTGCAAAGCCCTGCCGTGCTGGTGATCGGCGAAGTGGCGGCACGTCACGTGCATCAGCTCGCCGGTGCATCCATGCGCGACCATGGAGCGGCCGCGATTCTTTGAAGGAGCAAGACCATGACCGACGACAGCATGCCCGCCGCCCTGCGCTTCATGCTCGCCGCCCGCCGCTGCGAACTGCAGAGCCTGGAAAGCCTGGCCGTCACCTGCGAACTGGTGACGCTGATCAGCCAACTGGTGCATGCCCTACAGAAGGAGCGCGGCTACTCGAACATGTACCTGGGCAACGTTCAGGAGCGCCTGCTGACCACCCTCGACCGCCTCAGCGACGAGTCCCGGCACAGCGAGAAGCAGCTGCGCGACTGCCTGGAGCAGCTCGATCTCGGCGGCTCGACGGACAAGGCGCGGCTGCTCAACCGGATCGCCTTCGTGCTCTACAGCCTCGACGACCTGCCGCGCCTGCGCCGCCGCGTCCGCGAACAGCGAGTGACCTCCAGCGAAGCGATGACGGGCTTCACCCGCCTGATCGGGGGTCTGCTCGCCGTGGTCTTCGAGGCCGCTGACACCGCCCTCGACCCCGAGCTCAGCCGCGCCCTGGTGGCGATGTTCAACTTCATGCAGGGCAAGGAGCTCGCCGGCCAGGAACGCGCGACCGGCGTCGCCGGGTTCGCCGCCGGCTACCTCGACGACGCGCAGCATGAACGAATGCGCCACCTGCTCGAAGGCCAGCAGCGCTGCTTCGACATCTTCCGCGAGTATGCCAATGCCTCCGCGCTGGCGGCCTGGGAAGACCTCCTGGCGGGCGACATGGAGGCCCAGCTGCGCTCGTTGCGCGGGGTCGCGCAACGCACGGCGGAGAACGCGACGGTGGACGCCGATCTCGGTGAGCTGTGGTTCGACGTCTGCACCCGGCGCATCGATGCGATGAAACAGGTCGAGAACCTGCTGGCCCGGGACCTGCTGCAACGCTGCCGGCAGAGCATCGCCGACGCCGGCGCCGATCTCGACAACCACCGCGCGTTGCTCAAGCGCCTGGTCGGGAATGCGGCGAACACCCAGCCGGTGCTGTTCAACGTTCAGGGCACCGCGCTCGACGGCCCGCCGCAGGACGGTATCGGTAGCCAGCTGAACCGCTCGATCCTCGACCTGGTTCATGAACAGACGCAGCGCCTGCAAGCACTGGGCGAGGAATTGAAGGACGCACGCAGCACCCTCAGCGAGCGCAAACGCGTCGATCAGGCGAAAAACCTGCTGATGAAACGCTATCAACTGAGCGAGCAGGCCGCCCATGAGCAGCTGCTGCGCACGGCGATGGACAGCGGCAAACGCCTGGCCGAGGTGGCCGACCAGGTGATGACCCACCTGCGCAAGGAAGCTGCCAATCCGGCTCGCGGCTGAGCGGATTGGCGAACGCCTGATCGATCAGGCCGGCACGCCGCTGTGGAAGCGGAACTCGCTGTCCGGGCTCTGGATCAGCTCGGCTTCCGCCACCCTCACCCGCTCGACCGTCTGCTCGACATCCGCAGCGTCGCCGTACTGGTAAGCGAAACGCAGGTAGTTCTGGAAATGCCGGCCCTCGGACTTCAGCAGCCCGTAGTAGAACTTGCCCAGTTCCTCGTCCAGATGCGGAACCAGCGCGGCGAAGCGCTCGCAGCTGCGTGCCTCGATGAAGGCGCCCACCACCAGCGTGTCCACCAGCTTCTGCGGTTCGTGGCTGCGCACCGTGCTGCGCAGGCCGGAGGCGTAGCGGCTGGCGGAGACCGGGCGAAGGCCGATCCTGCGCTTCTTCAGCAGGCGCAGGACCTGCTCGTGGTGCACCAGCTCCTCGCGGGCCAGACGGGACATGTAGTTGATCAGGTCGACGTGCGCGTTGTAGCGGGCGATCAGGCTGAGCGCCGTGGACGCGGCCTTGAACTCGCAGTTCTTGTGATCCAGCAGCATCACGTCCTGCTGCTGCAACGCGGCGGCGATCCAGGCGTCCGGCGTGCTGCAACCGAGGAATTCACCGATCTCAGGCAGCATGCGCACGCTCCCCATGAAGCGGAAGGCGAACGGCGGAACGCGGGGAGACGGTGTGGAAAGGCATGGCGGCTCGGGTCGATATCGCGAAGCGCAGCATTATACGAATGCACCGTCGCAGGGCCAGCCTGGCACGGTTGATATGCATCAAGCGCGGCGCCGGACCCTGCGTCTACAGTCAATCGGGTCGAAACAGGCAACGAGGGACAGCACCATGCACGCCATCCGCAGCATCCTGGTGGTCATACAGCCCGATCAGACCGACGACCTGGCACTCAAGCGCGCCCGCCTCATCGCCGGCGTAACCCAATCGCACCTGCATCTGCTGGTCTGCGACAACAAGCGCCAGCACGCCAGCTACCTCAACGAACGGGTCAGCGAACTGGAACGCGACGGTTACAGCGCCAGCGCGCAGCAGGCCTGGCAGGAGAGTCCGCACCAGACGGTGATCAACGCCCAGCAGGCCGAAGGCTGCGGGCTGGTGATCAAGCAGCACGTTGCGGAAAACGCCCTCAAGCGCCTGCTGCTGACGCCGGATGACTGGAAACTGCTGCGTTACTGCCCTGCCCCGGTGCTGATGGTGAAAACCGACAGGCTCTGGACCGGCGGCAAGGTGCTCGCCGCCGTCGATGTCGGCAACTCGGACAGCGAGCACCGCACGCTGCATGCCAGCATCGTCAGTCATGCCTACGACATCGCCGAGCTGGCCAATGCCTCGCTGCACGTCGTCAGCGCCCACCCGGCGGCGATGCTTGCTTCTGCCGACCCGACCTTCCAGCTCAGCGAGACCATCGAGGCGCGCTACCGGGAGGCGTGCGCGGTGTTCCAGACGGAGTACGACGTGCCGGCGGAACGCCTGCACGTCTGCGAAGGTCCGGCCGACGTGGTGATTCCCCAGGTGGCGGACCAGTTGCACGCCGCCGTCACGGTGCTCGGCACGGTGGGGCGCAGCGGGTTTTCCGGCGCACTGATCGGCAATACCGCCGAAGTGGTGCTGGATTCGCTGGAAAGCGACGTGCTGGTGTTGAAGCCGGACGACATCATCGACCACCTCGAGGAACTGGTCGCCCAGCGCTGAACGATGCCCATGAAAAAGCCGCCTACGGGCGGCTTTTTCGTTACGCAGCGTCGCGTCAGGGAAAGCGCTGCTCGACGCCTTCGCGGAGGAATTTCGGGGCGATGTAGCGCTCGTAGTGCGCCTCGGACAGGATGAAGAACTCGCGGTCGATGGCGTCGCGCAGGTCAGGCAGCGTCCAGCCGCGAAACTCCGGCATCAGCACCACGCCATAGGCATCCAGTTGGCTGATCACCCGCGCGCCGCGCGCGATCAGTTGGTAGGCCCAGCAGTACGGCGACTGTTCGGGGACGAAGCGGATCTGCCGCTGTTCGAGCTGCTGGCGCAGGCGCGAGGTATCGAACACCTCCAGCTTGGCCTGCATGACCTGATCGAGAAGCACCTCGAGACGCGCCCACACCGCGCGGCGCTCGTCCTCGTTATAGGCGTTCCAGTTGACCACTTCATGGTGGAAGCGCTTGCAGCCTCGGCAGACCAGATCGCCGTAGACGGTGGAGCAGAGACCGACGCAGGGCGTCTTGATGCGCTGATTGGACATGGCGAACAACGAAAGGCGGGCGGCGAAACAGGCCGGCATCTTAGCCCTTTGTCTAACACCGGTCACCCCGTCCGACTGCCGGTCCGCGGCTTAACTTCGCACCCGTTTTCCGGTAGGATGAGCTCCGCCGTTTTCGGCGCCAATGTCCGTTCGAAGCTGTTTTCAAAGCGTCACGAGCACAGTAACTCCCGTCAGGACGATTCGTTGGCGCAGGCATGTCGACCCGCTCGACCTGCAATGCGCCAGCCCTCATCAAGCCCGATCCTGCGGCGTAAAACTTTGAAAACAGCTTCTGGATGGAAACCGACGGACCCTGGCCGACCCGCCCAAGAAGCGGAGAAGCGCATGCGTAAGTCGGTTTCCACTATGTGTCCTCCGGGACCACTGATGAGGGTAAAACTGTGCTTGAAGCCTACCGCAAACACGTACAAGAGCGTGCCGCCCAGGGTATCGTGCCCCAGCCGCTGAACGCCGAGCAGACCGCAGGCCTGGTCGAGCTGTTGAAGAACCCGCCCGCCGGCGAAGAAGAATTCCTCCTCGATCTGCTCACCAACCGCGTACCGCCGGGCGTCGATGAAGCCGCCTACGTCAAGGCCGGTTTCCTTTCCGCGCTGGCCAAGGGCGAAGCCACTTCCCCGCTGATCGACAAGAAGCGCGCTGTCGAACTGCTCGGCACCATGCAGGGCGGCTACAACATCGTCACCATGGTCGAGATGCTCGACGACGCCGAACTGGCAGCCACCGCCGCCGAGCAGCTGAAGCACACCCTGCTGATGTTCGACGCCTTCCACGACGTGGCCGAGAAGGCCAAGAGCGGCAACGCCGCCGCCAAGGAAGTGCTGCAATCCTGGGCCGACGGCGAGTGGTTCACCAAGAAGCCGGCGATCGCCGAGAAATACAGCCTGACCGTGTTCAAGGTCACCGGCGAAACCAACACCGATGACCTGTCGCCGGCGCCTGACGCCTGGTCGCGCCCGGACATCCCGCTGCACGCACTGGCCATGCTGAAGATGGCCCGTGACGGCATCGTTCCCGACCAGCCGGGCTCCATCGGCCCGCTGAAGCAGATCGAGGAAATCCGCGCCAAGGGCTTCCCGGTCGCCTACGTTGGTGACGTGGTCGGTACCGGTTCCTCGCGCAAATCCGCCACCAACTCGGTGCTGTGGTTCTTCGGCGACGACATCCCCTACGTGCCGAACAAGCGCGCGGGCGGCTTCTGCTTCGGCTCGAAGATCGCGCCGATCTTCTACAACACCATGGAAGACGCGGGCGCCCTGCCGATCGAGTTCGACGTGTCGAACATCAACATGGGCGACGTGATCGACGTCTATCCGCATGCCGGCAAGGTCTGCAAGCACGGCACCGACGAAGTCATCACCACCTTCGAACTGAAGACCCCGGTGCTGCTCGACGAAGTTCGCGCCGGCGGCCGTATCCCGCTGATCGTCGGCCGTGGCCTGACCGACAAGGCCCGCGCCGAGTTGGGCCTGCCCGCCACCGACCTGTTCAAGAAGCCCGACCAGCCCGTCGCCAGCACCAAGGGATACACCCTGGCGCAGAAAATGGTCGGCAAGGCTTGCGGCGTCGAAGGCGTGCGTCCCGGTACCTACTGCGAACCGAAGATGACCACCGTCGGCTCCCAGGACACCACCGGCCCGATGACCCGCGACGAGCTGAAGGACCTGGCGTGCCTGGGCTTCTCCGCCGACCTGGTGATGCAGTCCTTCTGCCACACCGCGGCCTATCCGAAGCCGATTGACGTCACCACCCACCACACGCTGCCGGACTTCATCCGCAACCGTGGCGGCGTGTCGCTGCGTCCGGGCGACGGCATCATCCACAGCTGGCTGAACCGCATGCTGCTGCCCGACACCGTCGGCACCGGCGGCGACTCGCACACCCGCTTCCCGATCGGCATCTCGTTCCCGGCCGGCTCCGGCCTGGTGGCGTTCGCCGCCGCCACCGGCGTGATGCCGCTGGACATGCCGGAATCCGTACTCGTGCGCTTCAAGGGTAAGATGCAGCCTGGCATCACCCTGCGCGACCTGGTTCACGCGATTCCCTACTACGCGATCCAGAAAGGCCTGCTGACCGTAGAGAAGAAAGGCAAGAAGAACATCTTCTCCGGCCGCATCCTCGAGATCGAAGGCCTCAACGAACTGACCGTCGAGCAGGCGTTCGAGCTGTCCGATGCCTCAGCCGAGCGCTCGGCGGCCGGTTGCACCATCAAGCTGCCGGAAGGCGCCATCGCCGAATACCTGAACTCCAACATCACCCTGCTGCGCTGGATGATCGGTGAAGGTTACGGCGACGCCCGCACCCTGGAGCGCCGCGCCAAGGCGATGGAAGCCTGGCTGGCCGATCCGAAGCTGATGGAAGCCGATGCCGACGCCGAGTACGCCGAAGTCATCGAAATCGATCTGGCGGAAGTCAAGGAGCCGGTGCTCTGCGCCCCGAACGACCCGGATGATGCCCGCCTGCTGTCCACCGTCGCCGGCGAGAAGATCGACGAAGTGTTCATCGGTTCGTGCATGACCAACATCGGTCATTTCCGCGCCGCCGGGAAACTGCTGGACAAGGTCAAGGGCTCGATTCCGACTCGCCTGTGGCTGTCGCCGCCGACCAAGATGGACCAGCACCAGCTGACCGAGGAAGGCTACTACGGCATCTACGGCAAAGCCGGTGCACGCATGGAAATGCCCGGCTGCTCGCTGTGCATGGGCAACCAGGCACGCGTGGCGTCGAACTCCACCGTGGTCTCCACTTCCACGCGCAACTTCCCGAACCGCCTGGGCGACGGTGCCAACGTGTACCTGGCCTCCGCCGAACTGGCGGCGGTCGCGTCGATCCTCGGCAAGCTGCCGACCGTCGAGGAGTACATGGGCTACGCGGCGAACATCGACAGCATGGCTGCCGACGTCTACCGCTACCTGTCCTTCGACCAGATCGCCGAGTACAAGGAAGCGGCTGCCAGCGCCAATATCCCGGTCGTTCAGGCCTGATAGCAACGCAGCAGCAAGGAAGGAGCCCCGCCCAGTGCGGGGCTTTTTCTTTTCTTAGGGAGCATCCGTTGCTCAGGCTTGTCAGAGCCAGAGAACGCCTTTTTGGCGAATCACGATCCCGTAAGGAGCTACAGCATGAAACAGTGGATTTTTGCCGCCTTCTGCGTACTCGGCCTGGCCGGTTGCGCCCACGACTACATCATCGCCACCAACGACGGACAGATGCTAAGCAGCGACAGCAAGCCGGAGCTGGACGAAGATACCGGCCTGCTGGAGTTCGAGGACAGCGACGGTCGCAAGCAGCAGATCCCGCAATCGCAGGTCAAGCAGGTGATGGAGCGCTGAGTTCCAAGCCAGCCGAGGCCCCGCCCCGGCGGGGCTTTTTTATGCCAAAGATTTGAAGCGAAGCGCCGCGCTGCCTGCCGACGCAGCTGCCAAGCGGATGGCGCTGGCCAAATCACAGTGAAAAAAGCTCTAAGCGTACTGAGGCTTTGGCACGCTCCTGCGCCCGAAGAATGCCTGGCCCTCAGCGCTGCGCCTTCAGCACCTGCTGCAACAGCGCATAGGACGCCCGCACACGAGCCTCAAGGGGCACGTTGCGGTTGGCCAGCATCACCACGCCGATGCGCTCGTCCGGCACGAAGGCCACGTAGCCGCCAAAGCCATTGGTCGAGCCGGTCTTGCCGAACAGCACGCCCTGCTCGTTTGTTTCCCGCTTCGGCAGTCGAGTCGCAGGCTGCGCTTCCAAGGCCATGGACGGCGCGTTACCGGCCAGCAGTCGCTCGCGGGAAAGCGGCCAGGGGTAGCGCTCCCAGACCATCGCCTGGGTGAAGTTCCGGGTACGCGTTACGCCCTGATGGGTCGTCTCGATGGCCGCCGCAAGCGGAGCCGGCACGCTTGCCCCGCCCAGGTTGATATCGATGAAACGCAGCATGTCGCCGACGTTGGATTTCACGCCGTAGGCCTCGGCATCGAGGACACCCGGGCTCACGCGAATGGCCTTGTTGTCCTGCCGCACGTAGCCATAGGCGTAATCCGGCATCCGAGCGTCTGGCACCTGAACGTAGCTGTGATTCAGCGCCAGCGGCGCGAGCACCTGATCATGCAGCGCCTGGGCGTAGGGCTGGCCGAACGCCTGGGCGGAAATACGCCCCAACAGGCCGATGCTGACGTTGGAGTAGGACCGCTCGTGACCGGCGCCCGGCGTGGGTTTCCACTGCCGCAGCCAGTTCATCAGGCCGTTCTCATCCTTGACCTGATCCGGCACCTGCAGGGGCATGCCACTGCTCTGGTGCGTGGCCAGGTCCATCAGGCTCAGCGCCCCGGCCGGGCTGCCGTCGAGCGGCTTCAGATGCGCGCCAACTCGGTCATCGAGCGACAACAGCGCGCGTTCCTGGGCCAGCGCCGCCAGGGTGACGTTGAAGGTCTTGCTCAGCGAGCCCAGTTCGAACAGCGTCTGGCGGGACACCGCTGTCTTCGCTTCGCGGTTCGCCAGCCCCTTGGTGAACACATAGTGCCTGCCCTGCCAGGTCACGCCGACCGCCAGGCCGGGTATGTCGTACTGCGCCATCAGCGGCGCGAAGAGCGTGTCGGTCTCGGTCTGGAACTGCGCTTCAGACATGGCCGCCGCCGGCAGCGTCACGGAAAGGCTGGCGGCAAAAAGGCCCAGGGCGATGGGGCGCCGAGTCATCGGATAAGGTTCTCTCTCGTTGTGCAGGACGGCACCGACCTGGGCGCCCGAATAAGCGTTGCCGTTCGAGTCGCCGGAAAGCCTATCGTTTCGTGGCAGCCAGCAACCGCTATGCCGCGCATCGAGACGCTCGACAAAGCCTGCGCCGGGCCTTATTGTCCGGCCTGGCCACCGCAGTGGCCGACGTCGCTCGGACGGTTCCGGGCGCTCACGTTTTCGAGGCAAGCATGACTGAAGTCCGCACCGCGCGCCGCTTCGCGCGTATCGATCGTCTCCCCCCCTACGTTTTCAACATCACCGCCGAGCTGAAGATGGCCGCGCGCCGTCGTGGCGAGGACATCATCGACCTGTCGATGGGCAACCCCGATGGGCCGACCCCGCCGCATATCGTCGAGAAGCTCTGCAGCGTCGCCCAGCGCGAAGACACCCATGGCTACTCCACCTCGCGAGGCATTCCGCGCCTGCGCCGGGCGATCTCGCGCTGGTATGCCGATCGCTATCAAGTGGACATTGATCCGGAAGACGAGGCCATCGTCACCATCGGTTCGAAGGAAGGCCTGGCGCACCTGATGCTCGCCACGCTTGACCATGGCGATACGGTGCTGGTACCCAACCCCAGCTACCCGATCCACATCTACGGCGCGGTGATCGCCGGCGCCCAGGTGCGCTCCGTTCCGCTGGTGCCGGGCATCGACTTCTTCACCGAACTGGAACGGGCGATCCGCGAATCGATCCCCAAGCCGAAGATGATGATCCTCGGTTTCCCCTCCAACCCGACCGCGCAGTGCGTCGAGCTGGATTTCTTCGAGCGCGTGGTCGCGCTGGCCAAACAGTACGACGTGCTGGTGGTGCACGACCTGGCCTACGCCGACATCGTCTACGACGGCTGGAAGGCGCCCTCGATCATGCAGGTGCCCGGCGCCAAGGACATCGCGGTGGAGTTCTTCACCCTGTCCAAAAGCTACAACATGGCCGGCTGGCGAATCGGCTTCATGGTCGGCAACAAGCAGTTGGTGAACGCCCTGGCGCGGATCAAGAGCTATCACGACTACGGTACCTTCACCCCGCTGCAGGTCGCCGCGATTGCCGCCCTGGAAGGCGACCAGCAGTGCGTGCGCGATATCGCCGAGCAGTACCGCCAGCGTCGCAACGTGCTGGTCAAGGGCCTGCACGAGGCCGGCTGGATGGTCGAGAATCCCAAGGCGTCGATGTACGTCTGGGCGAAGATTCCCGACGCCTACGCGGCGCTCGGCTCGCTGGAATTCGCCAAGAAGCTGCTCACCGATGCCAAGGTCTGCGTCTCGCCGGGCGTCGGCTTTGGCGACTACGGTGACGATCACGTGCGCTTCGCCCTGATCGAGAACCAGGACCGGATCCGCCAGGCGGTGCGCGGTATCAAGCACATGTTCCGCGCCGACGGCCTGATCGGCTCGGCCAAATCGCATACCTCCGAAAGCTGAAGCCGTCAGCTCCCGGCCTCGCCCGAGGCCGGGTTTTCGCTACCGTCCCGCCCCAAAGAGTTGCAACATGGCCCGCCTGATTCTCGACTTCCCGGAAGACCAATACTGCTTCAGCACCCAGCTGACCGTGCGCATCACCGACATCAACGGCGCCAACCACCTGGGCAACGACTCGATGATCTCGATGATTTCCGAGGCCCGCGCGCGCTTTCTGTTCGAGTACGGCATCGGCGAATCGCGCGCCGATGGCGGCGGCATCATCGTCACCGACCTCGCCACCACCTACAAGGCCGAGGCCCACGCCCGCGATCAGTTGCTCTTCGAGGTGGGCGTGATGGATTTCAACCGCTACGGCGGCGACATCACCTTCCGCATCACGCGCCCCGCCGATGACCGACTGATCGCCATGGCCAAGTCCGGCTTCGTGTTCTTCGACTATCGGCAGTCGCGGGTGGTGGCGATGCCGGAAGCCTTCCGCGCGCTGTTCCCCAGGGTGAACTGGCTGGACTGAGGCGAAACGAAAAAGCCCGCTTTCGCGGGCTTTTTTTCGGGCTTGGGATCAACGCCCCGAGCGCAGCATCTCCCTCGGCACATACTTGCCGATCTCGAACTTGCCGACCGCCATGCGGTGCACTTCGTCCGGGCCGTCGGCCAGGCGCAGGGTGCGTTGCATCGCCCAGAAGTACGCCAGCGGAGTGTCGTTGGATACACCGGCGCCGCCGTGGATCTGGATCGCGCGGTCGATGACGTTCAGCGCGACATTCGGCGCCACCACCTTGATCTGCGCGATCTCGCTCTGCGCCACCTTGTTGCCCACGGTGTCCATCATGTAGGCGGCGTTCAGGGTCAGCAGGCGTGCCTGGTTGATCTCGATGCGGGAATTGGCGATGTGGTCGATGTTGCCGCCCAGACGGGCCAGCGGCTTGCCGAACGCGGTGCGGCTGGCGGCGCGCTTGCACATCAGCTCCAGTGCCCGTTCGGCCATGCCGATCGAGCGCATGCAGTGGTGGATACGGCCAGGCCCGAGGCGGCCCTGGGCGATCTCGAAACCGCGCCCTTCACCCAGCAGCACGTTCTCGTAGGGAACCCGGACGTTCTCGAACAGCACTTCGGCGTGGCCATGCGGCGCGTCGTCGTAACCGAACACCGGGAGCGGCCGGAGGATGGTCACGCCTGGCGCATCGCTCGGCACCAGGATCATCGAGTGCTGCTGGTGACGCGGCGCATCCGGGTTGGTCAGGCCCATGAAGATCATGATCTTGCAGCGCGGATCGCAGGCGCCGGAGGTCCACCACTTGCGTCCGTTGATCACCCACTCGTCACCGTCGCGCACGGCGTTCGCCTGCATGTTGGTGGCGTCGGAGGACGCCACGCCCGGCTCGGTCATGGCGAAGGCGGAGCGGATTTCCCCCCTCAGCAGCGGTTCCAGCCATTGCTGCTTCTGCGCTTCGTTGGCGTAGCGCACCAGGGTTTCCATGTTGCCGGTGTCCGGCGCCGAGCAGTTGAACGGCTCGGAGCCCATCAGCGAGCGGCCCATGATCTCCGCCAGCGGCGCGTACTCCATGTTGGTCAGGCCGGCACCGTACTCGGACTCCGGCAGGAATAGGTTCCACAGCCCTTCGGCGCGCGCCTTGGCCTTGAGCTCCTCCATGATCGCGGTGGGCTGCCAGCGGTCGCCCTCCGCAACCTGCCGCTCGAAGACCGGCTCGGCGGGATACACATGGGCTTCCATGAATGCGGTGACGCGTTCGCGCAGTTCCTGAACCTTGGGAGAGTAGGAGAAATCCATCGCGGCAAACCTTCTAGGGCGGTTTTCGTTAAGTGATGGAGAAGATGCTAGAGCAGCTATTTGGATTAATCGAAGCTATTTTTGTCGTGTATTAACATTCATAACTTATATATGATCGACCCATAACAAAGACAAAAGGACGCGTGACAATGAACCTCAGCAAGGTCGACCTCAACCTCTTCATCGTGTTCGACGCCATCTACAGCGAGGCCAACCTGACCCGTGCCGGACAGATCGTCGGCATCACTCAGCCCGCGGTGTCCAACGCCCTCGCCCGCCTGCGCGAGACCTTCAACGACCCGCTATTCGTGCGCACCGCCCAGGGCATGGTGCCGACGCCGATGGCGCAAAACATCATCGGGCCGGTGCGCAACGCACTGCAGTTACTGCGGGTGTCGGTTCAGGAAAGCCGGATCTTCAACCCGCAGCAGGCGAACAAGACCTACCGGGTCAGCATGACCGATCTCACCGAGGCCGTGCTGCTGCCGCCGCTGTTCCAGCGTCTGCGCCGCCTGGCACCGCAGGTGTGCATCGAAAGCATGCTGTCGCGGCGACGTGAAATGACCAAGGAACTGGCCGCGGGGCGCCTGGATTTCGCCGTCGATGCGCCGCTGAACACCGACCCTCAGGTACGCCACGTCAAGCTGCTCGACGACCGCTACGTCTGCGCCCTGCGCCGCGGACATCCGCTGGCGAAAGAGAAGATCAGCCTCGACGACTACCTGTCGCTCAGCCACATCCACATCTCCAGTCGACGCAGCGGCCTCGGCTACGTCGACCTGTCGCTGGGCAAGATGGGCATCCAGCGCCGGGTGGTACTGCGCTCGCAGCATTACCTGATGGCATCCACCGTTTTGCAACAGACCGATATGGCGATGACCGTCCCCGAGCGCTTCGCTAAGCGGCACGACCTGCATTACGTCGATCTCCCGGTGAACGACGTGCCCAACGTCGAAAGCCATCTCTACTGGCACGAGAGCACCGATCAGGACCCGGCCAACCGCTGGATGCGCGAGCAGTTGATCGAGATCGCACAGAAGGTCTCGGCGAGCGAACAGAAGGCCGTCCCCGCAGTTTCAACATGAGATTTACTCATTAAATCATTGATTTAAAAGGCCGCTTTAAAGCTAAAGTAGATTCTAGCTTTCGGCGGCCTGCGCTTCACCGTCGATCTCGTTGGGCGAAATGCTCACTTGCCGAACCCTGGCCCTCGGAACAAACCTCTCCGCCTTCACTCCCCGCATCCCCAGTCAATCGATAGGCGTCAATCCGTGTTGACGTTAACGTCAACCTTGCTTTACGTTAACGTCAAGCAAATGTGAAGGTCACCTCGATGAGCCGCTATTCCATCTCCGAGCTCGCCCGTGAGCTGGACATCACGCCCCGCGCCATCCGCTTCTACGAGGAGCAGGGCATGCTGGCGCCCGAGCGCCGCGGCCAGGAGCGTGTCTACGACAGCCGCGACAAGGTGACCCTCAAACTGATCCTGCGCGGCAAGCGCATCGGTTTCTCCCTGGCCGAATGCAAGGAACTGATCGAGCTCTACGATCCGGCCGAGGGCAATCGCGTTCAGCTGGAAACCTTCATGCGCAAGATCGAGGAGCGCCGGGGACAACTCGACCAGCAGTTGCTCGACATCGAACAGATGAAACTGGAACTGGACACCGCCGAGGAGCGCTGCCGGGCGGCGATGGCCGCCACCACCGCCTGACGCCGATCGCTGCACGACTCACCACAACAACAAGAAACAGGTGATCACCATGAGCTACCCAAGCCTCAACTTCGCCCTGGGCGAAACCCTCGACATGCTCCGCGAGCAGACCCGGGCATTCGTCGCCAGCGAACTGGCACCGCGCGCCGCCGAAGTCGACAGCAGCAACCAGTTCCCCCTGGATATGTGGCGCAAGCTTGGCGACATGGGCCTGCTCGGCATCACCGTCGAGGAGGAGTACGGCGGCTCGGGCCTGGGTTACCTGGCCCATGTGATCGCCATGGAAGAGATCAGCCGCGGCTCGGCGTCGGTCGCCCTCTCCTACGGCGCCCACTCCAACCTGTGCGTCAACCAGATCAAGCGCAACGGCACGGCCGAGCAAAAGGCCCGCTACCTGCCAAAACTGGTCAGCGGTGAGCACGTCGGCGCCCTGGCGATGAGCGAACCGAACGCTGGCTCCGACGTGGTCAGCATGAAACTGCGCGCCGACAGGCACGGCGACCGCTACCTGCTCAACGGCAGCAAGACGTGGATCACCAACGGCCCGGACGCCAACACCTACGTGATCTACGCCAAGACCGACCTGGAGAAAGGTCCGCACGGCATCAGCGCCTTCATCGTCGAGCGCGACTGGAAGGGTTTTTCCCGCGGCGCGAAGTTCGACAAGCTCGGCATGCGCGGCTCCAACACCTGCGAGCTGTTCTTCGACGATGTCGAAGTGCCGGAAGAGAACGTGCTCGGCCAGCTCAACGGCGGCGTGCGCGTGCTAATGAGCGGCCTCGACTACGAGCGCGTGGTGCTCTCCGGCGGCCCGACCGGGATCATGCAGGCCTGCATGGACGTGATCGTGCCGTACATCCACGACCGCAAGCAGTTCGGCCAGAGCATCGGCGAGTTCCAGCTGATCCAGGGCAAGGTCGCCGACATGTACACCCAGCTCAACGCCAGCCGTGCCTACCTCTACGCCGTGGCCCAGGCCTGCGACCGCGGCGAGACCACGCGCAAGGACGCCGCCGGGGTGATCCTCTACACCGCCGAGCGCGCCACGCAGATGGCCCTGGATGCAATCCAGATCCTCGGCGGCAACGGCTACATCAACGAATTCCCCACCGGCCGGCTGCTGCGCGACGCCAAGCTCTACGAGATCGGCGCCGGCACCAGCGAGATCCGCCGCATGCTGATCGGCCGCGAGCTGTTCAACGAGACCAGGTGATCCGTAGGGTGCGCCGCGCGCACCGCACACACTGCCATGGTGCGCACGGCGCACCCTACAGGAAGCACAGATGACCATCCTGCACACCCGGATCAGCCCGCGTTCGCCCGAGTTCGCCGCCAACAGCGCCGCGCTGCTGGAGCAGGTCAACGCGCTGCGCGCCCTGCTCGCCCGGGTCCATGAGGGCGGCGGCGCCAGCGCCCAGGAACGTCACACCGCGCGTGGCAAGCTGCTGCCGCGCGAACGCATCGACCAGTTGCTCGATCTCGGCTCGCCGTTTCTCGAGATCGGCCAACTGGCTGCCCACGAGGTCTACGGCGAGGAGGTTCCGGCCGCCGGCGTGGTGGCCGGCATCGGCCGCGTCGAGGGCGTGGAATGCATGATCATCGCCAACGACGCCACGGTGAAAGGCGGTAGCTACTACCCGTTGACGGTGAAGAAGCACCTGCGCGCGCAAGCCATCGCCCAGCAGAACCGCCTGCCTTGCATCTACCTGGTGGACTCCGGCGGCGCCAACCTGCCGCGCCAGGACGAGGTGTTTCCTGACCGCGAGCACTTCGGCCGGATCTTCTTCAACCAGGCCAACATGAGCGCCCAGGGCATCCCGCAGATCGCCGTGGTCATGGGCTCCTGCACCGCCGGCGGCGCCTACGTGCCGGCCATGGCCGACGAAGCCATCATGGTGCGCAGCCAGGCCACGATATTCCTCGCCGGGCCGCCGCTGGTGAAGGCCGCCACCGGCGAGGTGGTCAGCGCCGAGGAACTGGGCGGCGCCGACGTGCACTGCAAGACCTCCGGCGTCGCCGACCATTACGCCGAGAACGACGAGCACGCGCTGGCCCTGGCCCGGCGCTGCGTCGCCAACCTCAACTGGCGCAAGCAGGGAGAGATAAACAGCCGTGCACCGCTCGCCCCGCGCTATGCCGCCGAGGAGCTATACGGGGTGATTCCGGCCGACGCCAAGCAGCCGTTCGACGTGCGCGAGGTGATCGCGCGCCTGGTGGACGACTCGGCCTTCGACGAATTCAAGGCGCTGTTCGGCGCCACGCTGGTCTGCGGGTTCGCCCACCTGCACGGCTACCCCGTGGCGATCCTGGCGAACAACGGCATCCTCTTCGCCGAATCGGCGCAGAAAGGTGCGCACTTCATCGAACTGGCCTGCCAGCGCGGCATTCCGCTGCTGTTCCTGCAGAACATCACCGGCTTCATGGTCGGGCAGAAATACGAGGCCGGCGGTATCGCCAAGCACGGTGCCAAGCTGGTCAATGCGGTGGCCTGCGCCCGCGTACCGAAGTTCACCGTGATCATCGGTGGCAGCTTCGGCGCCGGGAACTACGGCATGTGCGGCCGCGCCTACGATCCGCGCTTCCTGTGGATGTGGCCCAACGCGCGGATCGGCGTGATGGGCGCCGAGCAGGCCGCCGGGGTGCTGGTACAGGTCAAGCGCGAACAGAGCGAACGCAGCGGCCAGGCGTTTTCCGCCGACGACGAGCAGCGTCTCAAACAGCCCATCGTCGAGCAGTACGAACGCCAGGCCCACGCCTACTACTCCAGCGCGCGGCTGTGGGACGACGGCGTCATCGACCCGGCGCAAACCCGCGAAGTACTGGCCCTGGCCATCTCCGCCAGCCTCAATGCGCCAATAGCGCCGAGCCGTTTCGGTGTGTTCCGCATGTGAATCCGTAGGGTGCGCCGCGCGCACCGCAACCCGGCTTTGGTGCGCGTGGCGCACCCTACAGGAACGACCATGATTGACTTCACCCGCATCCAGCTCGAAACCGACCCGCGCGGCTTCGCCACCCTGTGGCTGAACCGTCCGCACAAGCACAACGCCTTCAACGCCGAGATGATCCGCGAGCTGACCCTCGCCCTCGCGGACGTGCGCGCCGACGAGCGTCTGCGCTTTCTCCTGCTGCGCGGCCATGGCCGGCACTTCTCCGCCGGCGCCGACCTGGCCTGGATGCAGCACGCGGCGACGCTCGACTATGCCGCCAACCTGGCCGATTCACAGGAGCTGGCGGAGCTGATGTACCGCCTGCACGACCTGCCCGTCCCGACCCTGGCCGTGGTCCAGGGCGCGGCATTCGGCGGCGCCGTGGGCCTGGTCAGTTGCTGCGACATGGCCATCGGCGCGCTCGATGCGCAGTTCAGCCTGTCCGAGGTGCGCATCGGCCTGGCGCCCGCGGTGATCAGCCCCTTCGTCGTGCAGGCCATCGGCGAGCGCGCCGCGCGCCGCTACGCGCTGACCGCCGAGCGCTTCGACGGCCCGCGTGCCCGCGAGCTGGGCCTGCTGGCCGAGTGCTACCCGGCGGAGAAACTGGAGTCGCGCATCGAGGAATGGATCGCCACGCTGCTGCTCAACGGCCCGCAGGCGATGCGCGCCAGCAAGGCGCTGCTGCGCGAAGCCGGCAGCGGCGTGCTCGGCCCGGCGCTGCGCCAGTTCACCGAAAGCGCCATCGCGCGGATTCGCGTCAGCGCCGAGGGCCAGGAAGGCCTCAATGCCTTCCTGGAAAAACGCACGCCCGCCTGGCAGGAGCAGCCGGAATGAACGCACACGACGAGCTGAGCCCGGCCCTCTCCGGGACGCAAGGCACGACGCCCATCACCACTCTCCTCGTCGCCAATCGCGGCGAGATCGCCTGCCGGGTGATGCGTACCGCGAAAGCCCTCGGCCTGACCACCGTGGCCGTGCACAGCGCCATCGATCGAAACGCGCGGCATGTGCGCGAGGCGGACGTAGCCGTCGATCTCGGCGGCGCCAAGCCGGCGGACAGCTACCTGCTGATCGACAGGATCATTGCCGCCGCCCAGGCCAGCGGCGCCCAGGCGATCCATCCGGGCTACGGCTTTCTTTCCGAGAACGCCGACTTCGCCCGCGCCGTCGAGGCTGCCGGCCTGGTGTTTCTCGGCCCGCCGGCCAGCGCCATCGACGCCATGGGCAGCAAGTCGGCCGCCAAGGCGCTGATGGAGGCTGCCGGCGTGCCACTGGTGCCCGGCTACCACGGCGAGGCGCAGGACGCGCAGACGTTCCGCGATGCCGCCGCGCGCATCGGCTACCCAGTGTTGCTCAAGGCCGCCGCCGGTGGTGGTGGCAAGGGCATGAAGGTGGTCGAACGCGAGGCGGACCTTGCCGAAGCCCTACAGTCCGCCCAGCGCGAGGCGCAATCGGCGTTCGGCGATTCGCGCATGCTGGTCGAGAAATACCTGCTCCAGCCACGCCACGTGGAAATCCAGGTGTTCGCCGATGCGCACGGCAACTGCCTGTACCTCAACGAGCGCGACTGTTCGATCCAGCGCCGCCACCAGAAGGTCGTGGAGGAAGCGCCGGCGCCGGGGCTGTCGCTGGAACTGCGCCGGGCCATGGGCGAAGCCGCGGTGAAGGCCGCGCAGGCCATCGGCTACGTGGGCGCCGGCACCGTGGAGTTTCTGCTGGATGCCCGCGGACAGTTCTTCTTCATGGAAATGAACACCCGCCTGCAGGTCGAGCACCCGGTCACCGAGGCCATCACCGGCCTCGATCTGGTTGCCTGGCAGATCCGCGTGGCGCGCGGCGAGCCGTTGCCGATCACTCAAGCCCAGGTGCCGTTGCGCGGTCACGCCATTGAGGTGCGCCTTTACGCCGAAGACCCGCAGAATGAATTCCTCCCGGCCAGCGGCGCGCTCACGCTGTACCACGAGCCTGCCGCCGGGCCGGGACGCCGGGTCGACAGCGGCGTCCGCGAAGGCGACGAGGTATCGCCGTTCTACGACCCGATGCTGGGTAAGCTGATCGCCTGGGGCGAGAGTCGCGAAGAGGCTCGCCAGCGCCTGCTGGCGATGCTCGACGAAACCGCCGTGGCCGGGGTGAAGACCAACCTGGCGTTCCTTCGGCGCATTCTCGCGCACCCGTCCTTCGCTGCCGCGGAACTGGATACCGGCTTCATCGAACGTCATCAGGCCGACCTGCTGCCGGCACCCGGCGAGCTGTCCGACGCCTTCTGGCAAGCGGCCGCCGACGCCTTCACGGAAAGCGAAAGCCCGCACGTTCGCGGCGACGACCCTCACTCGCCCTGGAGCGCGCGGACCGGATGGCGCAGCGTCCTGCCCGCGCACACCACCGTGCACCTGGCTTGCGGCGCCGAGCGACGCCGGGTAAGGCAGGTCTCGACGAATGCGCACCCGCGCCCGCAGAGCTTCCGGCGCGACGACAGGCTGTATGTGAAATGGGAAGGCGAGCTGCACGCCATCGAGCGGGTCGATCCCATCGCCGCCGTCGAGCGCGAGCACGCACACCATGGCGGCCTGACCGCGCCCATGAACGGCAGCATCGTCCGGCTGCTGGTGGAACCCGGCCAATCGGTGGAAGCCGGCACGGCGCTGGTGGTGCTCGAAGCGATGAAGATGGAGCACAGCATCCGCGCGCCGCAGGCCGGTACGGTGAAGGCGCTGTATTGCGGCGAGGGCGATATGGTCGGAGAAGGTGCGGTGCTGGTGGAGCTTTCGTAGGCCAGGCTTGTCGAGGGTGCCTCGCGTCGTAGGGTGCGCCATGCGCACCATCTGCAGCGAGGTTTTCTCTGGTGCGCACAGCCCACCCTACGACCACGGACCGCAGAATTGCGTTTGCGGGGTTCGCGAGCAAACGATCGTTATCTGGAGATTGCCATGAACTTGCCCACCCACGTACGGCTAGTCGAAGTCGGCCCGCGCGACGGACTGCAGAACGAGAAAAAGCCAATCAGCGTGGCCGACAAGGTTCGCCTGGTCGACGATCTGACTGCCGCCGGGCTCAGCTATGTCGAGGTCGGCAGTTTCGTCTCGCCGAAGTGGGTGCCGCAGATGGCCGGCAGCGCCGGGGTGTTCGCCGGCATCCAACGCAAGGCCGGCGTCACCTACGCGGCGCTGACGCCGAACCTGAAGGGTCTCGAAGCGGCGCTGGAGTCCGGGGTCGAGGAAGTCGCGGTATTCGCCGCGGCGTCGGAGAGCTTCTCGCAGCGCAACATCAACTGCTCCATCGACGAAAGCCTGCAGCGCTTCGTACCGTTGCTGGAAGCCGCGACGACGGCCGGGGTTCGCGTGCGCGGTTATGTGTCCTGCGTGTTGGGGTGCCCGTACGAAGGCGCGGTCGCGGCGGAGCGCGTCGCCGTCGTGGCGCGCGAACTCGATGCGATGGGCTGTTACGAGGTCTCGCTTGGCGACACCGTCGGCACCGGCACGCCCGGCGCGACGCGTCATCTGTTCGAGGTGGTCGGCCGCGCCGTGCCGCGCGAGCGCCTGGCCGGGCATTTCCACGACACCTACGGACAGGCGCTGGCGAACGTCTACGCCAGCCTGCTGGAAGGTATCGCGGTGTTCGATGCCTCGGTGGCCGGGCTGGGCGGCTGTCCCTATGCGAAAGGTGCCACCGGCAACGTGGCCAGCGAAGACCTGCTCTACCTGCTCGATGGCCTGGGCATCGTCACCGGCGTCGATGCCGACCGGCTGATCGCCGCCGGCGAGCGCATCTGCGCGGTGCTCGGCCGCGAAAACGGTTCCCGCGTGGCCCGAGCCCGGCGCGCCTGAGTCATTCCTGCGGCAGATGCATAAGCGGTTGTCCGGGAACGACACCGTGCTCGGCGAACCAGCCCTGGCGCATTTCAAGGCCGTAGAGCGCGTCCTGCGCGGAGCAATGCTCGGTGTCGTCGAACGGCTGCATGTCGACGATGTTCAGCACCCGCCCCTGTTCGTCGAGGAAGGCTGCCGACAGCGCCAGCGGTGTATCGCGCATCCAGAAACAGTGCCGGGTGAGCTCGTCGAAGACGAACAGCATGCCCTCATCCTCCGCCAGGCGCTCGCGCCCCATCAGGCCGGCCTGGCGCTGCTCGCGTGTGCTCGCCACCTCGACGCTCAGCGCATGCCCGTTAAGCTGCATGAGCGTGCGCGGCAACAGCTCCGCCGCCAACCCGGCGGACAGCAGCAGCGTCGCCAGCGTGATGGTTTTTCGATACATGCTTCCTCCTGTCCGCACCGGGCGCTGGGTATGATAGCGCGACAGCCCGCCTCCGCCTGAGCCGTGCGGACGCGGGCCTCCACCGACCAGAGAACCGAGCAGCGATGATCGACGACGAAGCCCTCAAGGATTACCAGCGGGTACGCCAGATGGCGATCCGCTCGCTGTTCGAGATCGTCGAGGAATCCAGTGAGGGCACGGTGATCGTCGACCGCGAGGCCCGCATCGTCTGGATGAATGAGCGCTACGCGCGGCGCTTCGGCCTGCCGAACGCCGAGGCCGCCATCGGCAAGCCCTGCGAAAGCGTGATTCCCACCAGCCTGATGCGCGACGTGGTGCAGACCGGCCAGCCGATCCTGCTCGACCTGCTGGATACGCCGAAGGACCAACTGGTGGTGATGCGCCTGCCGATCCACGACCAGGCTGGTCTGATCATCGGCGCCATCGGCTTCGCGCTGTTCGACGAGTTGCGCAACCTGTCGCCGCTGCTGACGCGTTACCAGAGCCTGCAGAAGGAGCTGGCCTCGACCCGCTCGTTGCTGCAGACGCGCCGCGCCAAGTACAGCTTCTCGCACTTCATTGGCACCAGCCCGGCGAGCCTTGCGGTCAAGCGCACCGCCCGGCGCAGCGCCAGTACCGATTCGCCGGTATTGCTGCTCGGCGAAACCGGAACCGGCAAGGAGCTGCTCGCCCATGCCATTCACGCCACCTCGGTGCGCGCGCACAAACCCTTCGTCAGCGTGAACAGCGCGGCTATTCCGGAAAGCCTCCTGGAGGCGGAATTCTTCGGCACCGCGCCCGGTGCCTTCACCGGCGCCGAGCGCAAGGGCCGCCTGGGCAAACTGCAGGTGGCCGAGGGCGGCACGCTGTTTCTCGACGAGATCGGCGACATGCCGCTGTCGTTGCAGAGCAAGCTGCTGCGCGTGTTACAGGAAAAGGAATTCGAGCCGGTCGGCTCCAATGAGATGCTGCGCAGCGACGTCCGGGTGATCGCGGCGACCTCCACCGACCTGCAGGACGCGGTACGTCGCGGCGATTTCCGCGCCGACCTTTACTATCGCCTCAACGTCCTGCCGATCCTGGTACCGCCGCTGCGCGAGCGCCTGGAAGACCTGCCCGCGCTGTGCGAGGCGATTCTCGAAGAACTGCAGAGCGGCGACGGCGCGCCCCGCGAACTCGGCAGCGACGCCCTCGCCCTGCTCAGCCGTCATGCCTGGCCGGGCAACATCCGCGAGCTGCGCAACGTCCTAGAGCGCGCGGTGCTGCACAGCGAATCCGCAACGCTGGATGCCACGGCACTGCAACAGGCCATCGGCGTGCTCGCGCCGCTGCCCGCCGGCCAGGCCGCGCCGGCTCCCATACCGGCCATCCAGGACTTCTACGCCGCCCGCGATGCCTTCGAGAAACAGCTGATCGAGAACAGCCTCGCCGCACACGCCGGCAATGTCATGGAAACCGCGCGCAGCCTCGGTCTCGGACGCTCGACGCTGTACAAGAAGATCCTCGCCCTGGGGGTCTCGTCTCCGTACGTGGACATGTCCACGAATGTGGACAGCGCGAACTAGCGCGTCAAACGGTCGCAGCGCACCTTTCTCAGCGCCATCTGTCTTCATTTGGAGACGGATAGTGCCAACTCACAACCATCCCTCGCCAATAATTCCTTGTATTTCAATTGGTTGAGAAATACGGCACGGTTCTCGCTATAACTCGCTTGCACGTCGCGGCATGCACCGTGGCGAAAACAAAAACAATTAATTCCGCAGTCGTTCGCCCTCGGGGTCGTCGCTGCGGTTGCCCAGGAGACACTCCATGAGTGTGATCATCGCGCTCGCAGCCCTCGCGCTGCTGATGCTCGCCGCCTATCGCGGCTACAGCGTCATCCTCTTCGCCCCCATCGCCGCCCTCGGCGCCGTTCTGCTCACCGACCCCTCCGCCGTCGCCCCGGCCTTCACCGGCGTGTTCATGGAGAAAATGGTTGGCTTCGTGAAGCTCTACTTCCCGGTGTTCCTGCTCGGCGCAGTGTTCGGCAAGCTGATCGAGATATCCGGCTTCTCGCGCTCCATCGTCGCCGCGGCGATCCGCCTGTTCGGCACCCGCCAGGCGATGCTGGTGATCGTGCTGGTCTGCGCGCTGCTGACCTACGGCGGCGTGTCGCTGTTCGTCGTGGTGTTCGCGGTCTATCCGTTCGCCGCCGAGATGTTCCGCCAGAGCAACATCCCCAAACGGCTGATCCCCGCGACCGTCGCCCTCGGCGCCTTCGCCTTCACCATGGACGCCCTGCCCGGCACCCCGCAGATCCAGAACATCATCCCCACCACCTTCTTCGGCACCACCTCGTGGGCGGCGCCGTGGCTCGGGGTGATCGGCACACTGTTCGTCTTCGGCCTCGGCATGCTCTATCTCGAGCGCCAGCGGCGCAAGGCGCAGCGCGTCGGCGAAGGCTACGGCAGCGAACTGCGCAACGAGCCGGAAACGCCGGAGGACATCGCCCTGCCGCATCCGCTGCTGGCGCTTTCGCCGCTGCTGCTGGTGGGCGTGGCGAACCTGCTGCTGACGCGCTGGATACCGCAATGGTACGGCACCACCCACAGCCTGAAACTGGCTGGCATGGCCGCGCCGGTGCAGACCGAGGTCGCCAAGCTGACCGCCATCTGGGCGGTGGAAGCGGCCCTGCTGCTGGGCATCCTGCTGGTACTGGTGAGCGCCTTCGGGGTGATCCGCAAGCAGCTCGCCGAAGGCAGCAAGACCGCGGTCAGCGGCGCCCTGCTGGCGGCGATGAACACCGCCTCGGAATACGGTTTCGGCGCGGTGATCGCCTCGCTGCCCGGCTTCCTGGTGCTGGCCGATGCGCTGAAGAGCATCCCCAACCCGCTGGTCAACGAAGCGGTGACCGTGACCCTGCTGGCCGGCATCACCGGCTCGGCGTCCGGCGGCATGAGCATCGCCCTGGCGGCGATGTCCGACAGCTTCATCGCCGCCGCCAACGCGGCGAACATTCCCCTGGAAGTGCTGCACCGCGTGGCATCAATGGCCAGCGGCGGGATGGACACGCTGCCGCACAACGGCGCGGTAATCACCCTGCTCGCGGTCACCGGCCTGACCCACCGCGAGGCTTACAAGGACATCTTCGGCATCACCATCATCAAGACCCTCGCGGTGTTCTTCGTCATCGGCGTGTTCTACGCGACCGGCATCGTCTGACATGACCCGCACCGCTTGAAATGAGGAGACTCGACATGACTCTGCACGGCAAGACCGCACTGGTCACCGGCTCCACCAGCGGCATCGGCCTGGGCATCGCCCTGTGCCTGGCGAAGGCCGGCGCCAATCTGGTCCTCAACGGCTTCGGCGACAGCGAGGCCGCGCTGGCCGAGGTTCGCGCGCTGGGTGGCGAGGTCCGCCACCATCCGGCGGACATGACCCGCCCCGAACAGATCGAGGCGATGATCGCCTACGCCGAGGCCGAGTTCGGCGGCATCGACATTCTGGTCAACAACGCCGGCATCCAGCACGTCGCGCCAGTGGAAGCGTTCCCGGTGGAGCGCTGGGACGCGATCATCGCGATCAACCTGTCCTCGGCCTTCCACACCACGCGCCTGGCGCTGCCGGGCATGCGCGAACGCAACTGGGGACGCATCATCAACATCGCCTCGGCCCACGGCCTGGCCGCCTCCGCCGGCAAGAGCGCCTACGTCGCGGCGAAGCACGGGATCGTCGGGCTGAGCAAATCGGTGGCGCTGGAAACCGCCACCACAGGCGTGACCTGCAACGCGATCTGCCCCGGCTGGGTGCTGACGCCGCTGGTTCAGGCGCAGATCGACGAGCGCGCCAAGGTGGACGGCGACGTGGCGCGGGCGCGCCACGACCTGCTGGCAGAGAAGCAGCCGTCGCTCGACTTCGTTACGCCCGAGCAACTGGGGGAGCTGGCGCTGTTCCTCTGCAGCGATGCCGCCGCCCAGGTACGCGGGGCGGCCTGGAACATGGACGGTGGCTGGCTGGCGCAATAGCGCTAAGCCGACCCCCTCGGCTGCACATCGGCCGGCGCGAGGGGTCTCACCAGAACAAGAGAATCGAGGACAGGACATGCAACATCCGCTTTGGACACCTTCCCCCGAGCGTATCGCCGCCACCCGGCTGGACGCGTTCCGCCGCTACGTGGAAGCGCTCTATGCCGTGCGACTGGCGGACTATCCCGCCCTGCACGCCTGGAGCATCGCCGAGCGCGCGGCCTTCTGGCAGGCGATCGTGGATTTCTTCGAGGTGCGCTTCCATACCCGGCCCAGTAGCGTGCTCGAGGAAGGTCCGGCGATGCCGGATGCGCGCTGGTTCCCCGGCGCGACGCTGAACTTCGCCGAACACCTGCTGCGTCGTCGCGACGACCGCGCCGCCTTGGTGGCCATCGGCGAGGACGGCTCGCGCGAGGTGCTCAGCCATGCCCAACTGGCCGCGCACGTCGCCGGCCTGCAACGCAGCCTGCGCGAGGCCGGCGTCGGCATCGGCGACCGCGTCGCCGCCTTCATGCCGAACACCTGGCAGACGGTGGTCGGCATGCTCGCCACCGCCAGCCTCGGCGCCACCTGGTCGTCCTGCTCGCCGGACTTCGGCACCCAGGGCGTGATCGACCGCTTCGGCCAGATCGAACCCAAGGTGCTGATCGCCTGCGCCGGCTACCGCTACGCCGGCAAGAACCTCGACCTGACCGCCAAGCTGAACGAGATCCTCGCCAGCCTGCCGACGCTGCAGCAACTCCTGGTGGTGCCCTATGCCCGCACCGAGGCGCGCCGGGAAGACTACGCCTCGCCGGCGAAAATCAGCTTCTGGGCGGACTTCTACCAGCCGGGCGGCGAGCCGGAGTTCACCCCGGTGGCGTTCGATGCGCCGCTCTACATCCTCTATTCCAGCGGCACCACCGGCGTGCCCAAGTGCATCGTCCACGGCACCGGCGGCGTGCTCCTGCAGCACCTCAAGGAACACGGTCTGCACAGCGACCTGGGCGCCGACGACACCTTGTTCTACTACACCACCTGCGGCTGGATGATGTGGAACTGGCTTGCCTCCGGCCTGGCGCTGGGCGCGACCCTGGTGCTCTACGACGGCTCGCCCTTCCACCCCGGTGCCGAACGCCTGATGGACCTGATCGACGCCGAGAACATCAGCCTCTTCGGCACCAGCGCCAAGTACATCGCCGCCCTGGAGAAGGCAGGCGTCAAACCGCGCGAGACACATCGCCTGGAGCGCCTGAAGGCGATCCTCTCCACCGGCTCTCCGCTGGCCCATGAGAGCTTCGACTACGTCTACCGCGAGATCAAAGCCGACCTGTGCCTGTCGTCGATCTCCGGCGGCACCGACATCGTTTCCTGCTTCGCCCTCGGTTGCCCGGTGATGCCAGTGTGGCGCGGCGAACTGCAATGCAAGGGCCTGGGCATGGCCGTGGAAGTGTGGGACGACGACGGCGCCGCCGCGCAGGGCGAGAAAGGCGAACTGGTCTGCACCCGGCACTTCCCGGCGATGCCGGTGGGCTTCTGGAACGACGCCGACGGCGAGAAATTCCGTAGCGCCTACTTCGAGACCTTTCCCGGCATCTGGGCGCATGGCGACTATGCCGAGGAAACCGGGCACGGCGGGATGGTCATCCATGGCCGCTCCGACGCCGTGCTCAACCCCGGCGGCGTACGCATCGGCACCGCGGAAATCTATCGCCAGGTGGAAAAGATCGATGAAGTCCTGGAGTCCATCGCCATCGGCCAGGAGTGGCAAGGCGACGTGCGCGTGGTGCTGTTCGTTCGCCTGCGCGAGGGCATTGCCCTGGATGACGCCCTGCGCGAACGCATCTGCAGCACCATCCGCGCCAACACCACGCCGCGCCATGTGCCGGCGAAGATCATCGCCGTCGGCGACATCCCGCGCACCATCAGCGGCAAGATCGTCGAGCTGGCGGTGCGCAACGTCGTGCATGGCCGCCCGGTGAAGAACACCGATGCCCTGGCCAACCCCGAGGCGCTGGAGCAGTTCCGCGAACTGGCCGAGTTGCAGTGAAGCAATGGTGGCATCGCGCGGCGCACCTTGCCGGTATGCACGCCGTGGCCTCCCGATGATGCACGCCCGATTGTCCTGGAGAGTCGAAACGCAGACATGAAAAAGGCGACCCGAGGGTCGCCTTTTCCGTTCTGGCAGACAGGCCGGGCCACAAGGCCCGCTGGCCGATCAGAAGGCCGCCGCGAGCAGATGCTCCGGCAGTCCCCTGAAGTCGATCGACATCATCACGCTCAGGGTGCTGATCGCCACGATGGAGAAGGCGAACAGCTTGCGCGCCCACAGCCGGTCATCCACCGCGCCGTAGCCGGACACCGCGATGAACAGCCAGTAGGCACTCACCAGCAGCGCCATCACCAGGTAGCCGTAGCCGGCGAAACCGGCGACTGTGAGCATCAGCGCCGCCGCAGCGAAGGCCAGGATGTACAGCACGATGTGCCGCTTGGTCGCCTCGATGCCACGTGCCACCGGCAGAACCGGAATGTTCGCCGCGCGGTAATCGTTGAGGCGGAAGATCGCGATGGCATACGAGTGCGGCATCTGCCAGAGGCTGAAGATCAGCAGCAGGATCGCCGCACCGGCATCGAAGCTGTTGCTCACCGCGCAGTAACCCACCACCGGCGGCACCGCCCCCGACAGGCTGCCGACCAGCGTGCCATACACCGACGCGCGCTTGAGCCAGAGGCTGTAGAGCACCACGTAGATGAAGAAGCCGATGGCGGCGAAAGCCAGCGCCAGGGTGTTGGTCCAAAGGAATAGCGTGCCGAAACCCAGCACGCCGAGCAGCACACCATGCGCCAGAGCAGCCTTCAGCGAGATCGCCCCGGTCACCAGAACGCGATTGCGGGTGCGCTCCATGCGCTGGTCGATATCGCGATCGATGCAGTTGTTCAGCACACAGCCGGACGCGATTACCAGCGACAACCCGAGCGCCGTGGCCAGCAGCAGCCACGGGTCGATGCTGCCCTTGGAGGCCAGGAAGAATCCGCCGGCCACCGAGATCAGATTGCCGAAGATGATGCCTGGCTTGGTGATCAGCAGGTATCGCTTGAACTTCACGGGTAGCCCTCGTTACATCATCAGCGCGTTGGCGCTGAAGATGATCCAGATGGACAGACCCACGAGCATCACGATGACCAGCATGGTGAAGATGAACGACAGGGTGTTCCAGCGCCCGTCGGTGCTGAAGTCCAGGTGCAGGAAGTATTTCAGGTGCACCAGGACCTGGACGATGGCGAAGATGAAGATCGCCACCAGGGTCGCGCCCTTCGGCAGCACATGGCTCATCACCAGCCAGAACGGGATCACGGTGAGGACCACCGACAGCAGGAAGCCGATCATGTACGACTTGACGCTGCCGTGGCTCGCGGCGTGCTCGGTGTGCAGAGATTCGCTCATCACAGGGTCCCCAGCAGGTAGACGACGGTAAACACGCAGATCCAGACGATGTCGAGGAAGTGCCAGAACAGGCTCAGGCAGGTCAGACGGGTATTGACCTGCGGCGTGAGGCCCTGCTTGGAGACCTGCAGGATCATGATGATCATCCAGATCAGGCCGGCGGTGACGTGCAGGCCGTGCATCCCGACCAGCGCGAAGAACGCGGAAAGGAAGGCACTGGTGCTCGGGCCGTAGCCCTCGACGATCAGGTGATGGAATTCGTTGATCTCCATCCCGATGAAGATCGCACCGAAGATGAAGGTGACGATCAGCCAGTTGATCACACCGCCCTTGCTGCCCTTCTGCCCCGCGATCATCGCGAAGCCGTAGGTGATGCTGGAGAACAGCAGCGCGAAGGTTTCTACCAGCACGTAGTCGAGTTCGAATATGTCCTTGGCGCTAACCGATCCTGCCGTCGCGGTCATCAGCACCGCGTAGGTGGCGAAGACGCTGGCGAACAGAATGCAGTCGGTCATCAGGTACAGCCAGAACCCGAATACGGTGGTCGGACCACTGTCGTTGTGACCGTGGTCGTCGTGCCCGTGCTCATGCTCGTGCTTGTGGACGCTATCGTGGGGGTCGTTCATTACATCAGTCGACATGGGCTCAGGCCTGCTTGGCGATATGGGCGAGATGGGCGGATTCGATACGCTCGATCTCATCGGGCTGGACGTAGTAATCGACATCGTTGTCGAAGGCGCGGGCCAGCAGAGTGGCGAACAGCCCCAGCAGGCCCACGGCGGCCAGCCACCAGATGTGCCAGATCAGCGCGAAACCCATGACGGTGGCGAAGCCCCCCATGAATACGCCGGCAGACGTGTTCTTTGGCATGTGAATCGCCGTGTACTTCTCGGGACGCTGGTAGGCGATGCCCTTCTCCTTCATGTCGGTGAAGGAGTCGATGTCATGCACGGTCGGCAGTTGGGCGAAGTTGTAGAACGGCGGCGGCGACGAGGTCGACCATTCCAGGGTGTGGCCATTCCACGGGTCGCCGGTCAGGTCGAGGTTCTGCTTGCGGTCGCGGATACTCACGTAGAGCTGGATCAGCTGGCAGAGGATGCCGCAGAAGATCAACACCGCGCCGACGAAGGCCACGTACAGCCAGGGCGTCCATTCCGGGTTGTCGGTGTGGTTCAGGCGACGCGTCATGCCCATGAAGCCAAGCACGTAGAGCGGCATGAAGGCCACGTAGAAACCCGTGCACCAGAACCAGAACGCCGCCTTGCCCCACTTCTCGTTGAGAGTGAAGCCGAAGGCTTTCGGGAACCAGAAGACGAAGCCCGCCAGGTAGCCGAATACCGCACCGCCAATGATGGTGTTATGGAAGTGGGCGATCAGGAACAGGCTGTTGTGCAGCACGAAGTCGGCACCCGGAACCGCCAGCAGAACGCCGGTCATGCCGCCGATGCTGAAGGTCACCATGAAGCCGATGGTCCAGAGGACCGGCGTGGTGAAGCGCAGGCGCCCGCGATACATGGTGAACAGCCAGTTGAACAGTTTCACTCCCGTGGGGATCGAGATGATCATCGTCGCGATGCCGAAGAAGGCGTTGACGTTGGCCCCCGACCCCATGGTGAAGAAGTGGTGCAGCCACACGACGAAACCGAGCACGGTGATCGCGGCGCTGGCCCAGACCATCGCGGCATAGCCGAACAGGCGCTTGCCGGTGAAGGTGGAAATCACCTCGGAGAACACGCCGAACGCCGGCAGCACCAGGATGTACACCTCGGGGTGACCCCAGGCCCAGAACAGGTTGATGTACATCATCGCGTTACCGCCCGCTTCATTGGTGAAGAAGTGGAAATCGAGGTAACGGTCGAGGGTCAGCAGGCCCAGCGCGGCGGTCAGGATCGGGAAGGACGCGGCGATCAGGATGTTGGCGAAGGTGCAGGTCCAGGTGAAGATCGGCATCTGCATCAGCTTCATGCCGGGGGCGCGCATCTTGAAAACGGTGACCAGGAAGTTGATCCCCGTGAGCGTTGTCCCGATCCCGGATAACTGCAGCGCCCAGATGTAGTAGTCCACCCCTACCCCGGGACTGTAGGCAATCCCGGACAACGGCGGATACGCCACCCAACCGGTACGGCCGAACTCACCGACGAACAGCGACAGGTTGATCAGGATCACGCCGCTGACGAAGAGCCAGAAGCTCAGCGAGTTGAGGAACGGGAACGCCACGTCGCGCGCGCCGATCTGCAGCGGCACGGCGATGTTCATCAGACCGATCATGAACGGCATGGCCATGAAGATGATCATGATGGTGCCGTGCGCGGTGAAGATCTGGTCGTAGTGTTCCGGTGGCAGGTAGCCGGCGGCGCCGCCGGTGGCGAGCGCCTGCTGCGAGCGCATCATGATGGCGTCGGCGAAACCGCGCAGCAGCATGATGATGGCCACGGTGATGTACATCACGCCGATCTTCTTGTGGTCGACCGAAGTCAGCCACTCGGTCCACAGGTAGCCCCACTTGCGGAAATAGGTCAGTCCGGCGACCACCACCAGGCCACCCAACGCCACGGCGGCGAAGGTGAACAGCAGGATGGGTTCGTGGAAGGGTATGGCGTCGAGGGTCAGCTTTCCGAACATTTGTTGATTACTCCTCAGCGGCCGAGTGGCTGGACATGTCCATGTGGTTCATGTCCATCTTCTCGCCCATTTTCATGCCTTCATTCGGTGCCGGCTCATCGGAGACGGGGATCTTCTTCGGCCCCATGTACTGATGCACGATCGCGGCGAACAGGTTCGGGCGTACGGCGGAGAAATACTCCACCGGGTGCTTCTGGCTCGGTTCGGCCAGTGCCTTGTAGCTATCGGCATCGAGGATCTTCGAGGACGCGCGCACCTTGGCGACCCAGGCGTCGAAGTCGGCATCGGTGGGCGTCGCGATGGCGGTGAAGGCCATCCCGGTGAAGCCAGCGCCGCTGTAGTTCGCCGAGATACCGGCGAAGCTGCCTGGCTCGTTGGCGATCAAATGAAGCTTGGTTTCCATGCCGGCCATGGAATAGATCTGGCTACCGAGCTGCGGGATGAAGAAGGAGTTCATCACGGTGTCGGAAGTGATCTTGAAGTTGACCGGGGTGTTGGCCGGGAACGCCAGCTCGTTGACCGTGGCGATCTTCTGTTCCGGGTAGATGAACAGCCACTTCCAGTCCAGCGAGACGACCTCGACCGTGATCGGCGTCTTCTCGTGATCGAGTGGACGGTAGGGGTCCAGGTGGTGTGTGGTCTTCCAGGTCAGGATGCCGAGGAAGACGATGATCACGCAGGGGATCAGCCAGACCACGACCTCGATCGAGGTGGAGTGCGCCCACTTCGGCATGAACACCGCTTCAGTGTTCGTGGCACGGTACTTCCAGGCGAAGTACAGCGTCAGCACGATCACCGGGATCACGACGATCAGCATCAGCACCGTGGCGGTGATGATCAGCGACTTCGCGTCGATACCGACCTGGCCCTTGGGATCGAGCAGCGCCCATTTGCAGCCGCTCAGTGGCAGAACGGCCAACCACCACAGCCGTTTCAGATATCCAACGTACTTCTCTTTGATCATCTCGCAGCCTTGAAGGATGAAAAGGAGCTTTCGGCGCCGCCCGGAAAGGCAGCCGTGATTCGCTGTCACCGTGCACCAGTAGGCGGGCATGGCAACGGGATGGATATGGAAGGTTTCGTAGCGAGCCAGGGGCAGGAAGACAGCCATCCTGAACATCGCCGATCGAATTCGATCCAGGTGCTGATCCGTTCCGTGTATTTCAGCGCGAATGTACAAACAACGACGTGAAGCGACGGAGCGCTACGACGTTCACTGCCCGATCGACGAGAAGGTTGCCTACATCGCCACCGCCAGGCGCTCAATGCACGGGTTTCCCTTGTTATAGCCAGCCACCACGCGGGGGCCCGCCTGCTGAAGATTCCGAGGATTTCGAAGGCTTCGTTTGTCTGGGAGTACAGTGAGCGGCCGGTATTACAAAACATTTCCATGACCCTAGACAACCCATCGAAGGCAAAATTCTTTTGCGCCAGCGGAACAATCAGGACTTCCATGGTGCGAAAAAAGCAATAACCACAACAAATAAATGGTCTTATCCAGCGGCGGCCCGATAATGCAATCCCTTGTGACGCCAGGCCGCATAGGCTGCGACCTGGCCTCCTCAGCCCAGCCGGGCGCGCATTTCTGCGGTGATCACCTGCTCGGCGTCGTCCATTCCCGCCCAGGGGTCGTCTTCGCCCAACTCCTCCAGGCGCTCGAACAGGTTGCGGATGTTCCAGCGGTTCGCCCCCTCGAGCCCGGCCAGTTCGTGCCGATGGACGGGAACCGAGACGGGAAGCCCTTCACGCGCGCGAACCGAGTACGCCGACACCGAGGTGGCGCCACGGCCATTGCGCAGGTAGTCGATGAAGATCTTGCCGACGCGGTTCTTCGGACCGCTGACAGCAGAGAAATGTTTCGGCAGAAGTTTCGCCATGTGCCTGGCGATCGCCTGGCTGAACCCCTTCACCTCGTCCCAGCCCTCTCCCCTTTTCAGCGGCACAACCACGTGCATGCCCTTGCCGCCGCTGGTCTTGAGGAACGACACCAGGCCCAGCTCGTCGAGCAGCGTCTGCACCAGCTGGGTGGCTTCGATCATCCGCTTCCACGGCAGCGCCGGGTCGGGGTCTAGGTCGAGCACCAGCCGATCCGGGGTTTCCAGGTGCGGCGCGCGGGCATTCCACGTGTGCACTTCGAGCATGCCCATCTGCGCGGCGCTGACCAGCCCGAGGGCGCTGTCCAGCAGCAACAGCGGCTGCGTGTCGGCGGGGTCGTCGAACTGGGTGACGTGGGGCAAGCTCAGCTTGGTGGAGTGTTTCTGGAAGAACAGTTCACCTTCGATGCCTTCCGGCGCGCGCACCAGCGCCACCGGCCGCTTCGCCAGATCGCGCAGCATCCAGGGCGCGACACGCCCGTAGTACTGCGCCAGCTCCATCTTGGTGGCGCCGATGCTCTTGTCGATGATCCGCTCCGGGTGAGTGATCTTGATCTGCCCCGGATCGTCCTTGCCCCTGACCTTTGCGTCGGGTTTCTTGCTGCTCTTCGCCCCGGCCTTGCCGGCGCTCTTGACGGTCTTGCCGGCAGCGACCTTTTTCGCCGGTTTGGCCTTCTCGTGGACGATCGCCTCGGCGGGTTTGTCGTTGCGCAGGCCATGGAACACCGAATGGCGGATCACCCCGTCGCGGGTCATCTCGGCGAATGCCACCTCGCACATCAGCTCGGGTTTCAGCCAGTGCGCGCCCCGCGCGTCGGCACCAGTGGGCGGATTGACGACGACCGGTTCAGCGATCTCCAGCGGTTCGAGTCGCGCATGGATGGCGCGCAGGCTGGCTTCGTTGAAGCCGGTTCCAACCTTGCCGGCGTAGCGCAGCTCGCCACTGTCGGCGTCGTGCAGCCCCAGCAACAGCGCGCCGAACGCACTGCGCGAGCCCTTGGGGTCGCTGTAGCCGACGATCACGAACTCCTGGCGATTCTTGCACTTGATCTTGATCCAGCTGCTGCTGCGGCGTGACACGTAGGGGCTGCCGGCGCGCTTGCCGATGAGTCCCTCGAGCTTCATCTGGCAGGCGCTGGCCAGCATGTGGTCCGGGTCTTCCTGCAGGTCCGCGGAAAAACGCAGCGCGCCGTCCTGTTTCTCCAGCAGAGTGGCCAGCGCGGCGCGGCGTTCCTCCAGCGGCACCTCGCGCAGGTCCATGCCGTTCAGGTAGGGCACGTCGAACAAGTAGTAGACGATCTGTCTGCTGGCGCCGGCGTCGAAGGCGTTCTGCAGCGCCTGGAAGTCCGGGATGCCCTCCTCGTCCGGCACCACCACTTCGCCATCCAGCCAGGCCGACTCCACCCCGAGCTTGGCCAGCGCCTTCGCTTGGTGCGGCATCTTCGCCGTCCAGTCGTGGCCATTGCGAGTGAACAGGCGCACGTCGTCCCCCTCGATGCGCGCCATGATCCGGTAACCGTCGAACTTGATCTCGTAGTGCCAGTCACCCTCCGGCGCCCCCTCCACCAGCGTCGCCAGCTGCGGCGCAATGCGCTCGGGAATCGCCGCGGCCTTGGCGCCATGGAGCGTGGCGTCGGCGGTTTTCCGGGTCCGCCGCCGGGGCGGCGTCTTGGCGGTGCGTGCCGGCTCCTCGCCCTTGGCCTTTGCCTTGGCGCCGCGTTTACGGGGAATCAGGGTGCGCTCGCTGAGGACGCTATCGGGCTGCTCGACGAGGATGTCGTAGTCCTTTTCGGCGCGCGCGGCCTCATCGCTGGATTTGATCAGGAACCACTGCTCGCGCTTGCCGGGCATGTGAGTGCGCACCAGGTTCCAGACGCCGGCGAGCTTCTCGCCCTGCAGCTCGAATTTCAGTCGGCCTTTTTCGAGGCTCGCCTGCGGATCGCCGATCGGGCTCCATACGCCGCGATCCCAGACGATCACCTCGCCCGCACCGTAATGCCCCTCGGGAATCTGCCCCTCAAAGGACGCGTAACTGATGGGGTGGTCCTCGACGTGCACAGCAAGGCGCTTGACCTTGGGGTCCAGGCTCGGCCCCTTCGGCACCGCCCAGCTCTTCAGGGTGCCGTCGAGTTCCAGGCGGAAGTCGTAATGCAGGTGGCTGGCGTCGTGCTTCTGGATGCAGAACTGCAGCGCGTGCGGGTCGGCGGCCTTTTTGCGCTTGCGCGCCGGAGTGCCGGCGGGCTCGGGGGTAGCGGAGAAATTGCGCTTGCTGTTGTACTCGTCCAGTGCCTTCGCCATGGTCGGAGCCTCGTCGTCGGGTGCTTCAGGTTAGAAGCACCCGCACGGCGCGGGTTCGCCCAGGCCGCTGGATGGAGCACTCAGGGTTTGGCGTCGTCCGGTTCGTCCGGCTCGATGTCTTCCAGTTTCAGTTCCAGGCCCCAGGCCGCGGCATCCACCGGCTTCTGCACCGG